>RFNJ01000072.1 GCA_009927255.1 Pseudomonadota bacterium
GGCGCCCGAGGGCGCCGTTTGGTTGTCGTGGTCAGGCCCATTCGAGGGCAAAAAAAGCCTGTTTTCTCGCGAGGAGATAACTGGTGATGTCACCCTTTTGGGCCGCTTGTGCTGCCTCAACCAGCGCTGCAGCTGCGACGAGCGTCCTGTCTACCCGTGAGGATGGGCCAGAACGATCGCGCAACCGCTGAACCGCTTCAAGGACAGCGTTATATTCGTCGGCAACAGTATTCCCGGCCATATTGGCCTCCCTAAAAGCGGGGGGAAACCCCGTGGTTCACGACATAGGATAGATAGGGTGCTAGTGCTACTTTTTCAAGGGGGTGGCGAGAATTTGGGTGCTGAGGGCGGTGGTGAGGAGCATGGCGGGGATGTTCCAGCCGGCCAAGGATAGGCCGAAGAGGCGAAAGGTTTCTTTGTCGCAGGGGATGACTTTGGTTTGGCTCATGGCGGCGAGGAGGTTGGTGGCGTTAGCTTCCAACGCCAAGCCTTCGCTTACGCAACTGGCGGGGAAGGGCAGCCAGCCGTGCTGGGCGGCGTATTGCCACAGTGCGATGGCGAGGCCGGTGAGGCTGGCGAGGAGGATGGTGGTGGCGGATAACCGGGTGACCGGGTGACCGGATGGCCGGGTGACCGGATGGCCGGATGGCCGGGTGACCTGGTGACTGGGGGACTGGTAAGTGAGGAAGCCTAGTATGCTAGCCGCGCAGATGACCATGTGCGCGTAGCGTTGCCACCAGCACATTTTGCAGGGGAGGATGCCAAAGCCGTATTCCATGATGAGGCCGCTGGCGATGAGGGTGGCGCTGAAGGCAATAAGGAGCAGAAAGTGAGTGCGAGTACCCCTCGATAGCTTCTCAGCTTGCTTTAATTCTGCTGGGTCAGCGCCATTGGCAACAAGTTTACGCGCTGCCTCTCGCCGTGAACGAGCATCTGCCAGAGAGATATCTGGGTAAACTCCAAAGGCCATGCGCCGCTCACGGCCCTCAATAAGGTACTTAAAGCACCAATACTTACCACCGTTAGGGTTTATCTCAAGATAGAGGCCGTGGTCATCAAAGAGACGATAGATCTTGTCTTTTGGTTTGGCAGATTTGACTTTGAGCTCACTTAGCATCATGAGAAAACAGCTTTTTTAACAGTAGGAATATCTTGGGAAACAAACATTGGTGTTTGGGGAAACATGACTTTAAAAAGCTTCATGTTTCTCAAAAATGTTTCCCCAAAAGTGGTAAACATAGCGGAATGAGGTGAGATAATTCTGGACATAACGTCATCATAAAATCCTTTATTTACTTATGTCTAGTGGATTTTATGAGACGATATCAGATTATAGAATGGTGGGTGGCGTCATTCACATTCAACCACCATCCACTTGTTAATAAAAACAAATTAGCAATTGGATTTTACAACATGCCCCAAAAAATGCCCCAATCACAAAAAAACCACCCCTTGCTTGTTATCGCTGTGGGGTGGCTGCCCTTTACAGGGACCTAGACGCGGATGCATAACCCAGAGCCGCACACATTGTTTATATAGGTTCATACAAATGTTTTGTCAAGGTTGATAATCCTAAACTGTGCAACATACACGCTTCTACAGCCTTCATTTGATGATGCGTTATAGTATTTAAATAATATGTTCTCTTACCTGCTGTATTTCGACCAATTTGTATAAAATCAATTCTTTCAAAGCTTACAGTATTAATCATATCCCCCTTCACCCACATAGAATTACTCAAGTCAAGGTGTGGCGGAAAATCTACATTCAGCTCCAGATGATAGTGATAAAGCTGCTTAGGGGCAGGCGCTGTAGTGCTGAGAGCCACCACGGTACATAAACCTACTCTTGCACTTATCTTTTTACTAACCACCAGCGCAGGACGTTTTTTCACCATTTCAGGCTCTCGAAAGCCACGACTAAAATCGCACCAAACAATACTACCCCGTTGGGGATGCTCTCTTATCGCCATTTATTTTACCTTACGCATACGCTTAGGTTTAACCACCATCCCTGCCTCCAACGGCGCCATCGTAAGCTGTTGGTAAAGCCCCAACAAAAACGCCACCCGCTCTGCCTCACTCCCAAATGGCTCCTTACGGTAAGCCGCATCCACCGCCTTATCCAGCTCAGTATGCGCCTTGCGCAAGTTAGCGGGCATGGTTAGGGGGTCATATAAATCAGCCAATGTAGCATCAGGGTGCACTGCCCGCGCCTCCAGCACCCTACCCGCCAATTCTGCTATTTTCTCTTCCTGCCCCTTAGTGGGCGTTGGCCATGGGTAGGGATTGTAACAAAGCTGATTAGAATATCGCCAATTAAACCCCAATTTTCCAGCAAAATTCTTTACCCAAACCATATGCATAGTACTGGTCAACACACCTAAGTGATAAGGGATTGCATTTGGAATAATTAAGCAAAGGTTACTCGCAATGGTATGACTGTCTAAAAAAGCCATAGGTATATAATCACGCCGTTCAGCGGAAACTGAAGGAATACAGATATAACTAGTATTTACTGGCTGCCTTATTTCTCCAAACAAAGCAGGGGTATTAGCAAGTTCCCTTGTAGTAGCCCGTGTGCTTGCCAAGCGGTAAATCTTAACTCTTTCTAACCTCTCCATAATCCCTTTAATACCCCTAAAAGCGGAAGGAGAAACATCCTTTAACCATAAGCACCAGCGTATAGTACCATTAATAAACTCCTCAGCACCTATCAGTGGACGTATAAAAGCCCCAACTCTAGTATCTTCAAGCAACAAGGCTTCTTTTTCTTCCTCATTCAAAATCAGTCCACCGCCGTCATTTGCCATACTACCAAACACAATCGGTGGCACATCACATAGCGGTTTCGTCAGCTTCGTCACCACCACATCACCCCCCTCAGCCAAATAGGGACTAATATTCTTCACCGCCCGCGCAATCGGCTGGCCTTTCAAGTCAGGATAATCATACAGCATCGGCTGCACCGCTCGCCCCACCCCAAACCCCACAATAATGCAATATACCGCTGCCTTGCCCTTGGCATCACTTGTCCAAGCAAAGGTGCGGTGCGCAAAATGAATCCGCATGCCTTGGCCCAGCAAGTGCCCCCACAGCACCGCCACTTGCTCCCCTTGGCAAATGCTGTTAGTGCTCACAAAGGCCGTTTTTATGGCAGGGTTTTGCCGCATCAATGTCGCTGCCTTGCCGTACCACCCCGTCACAAAGTCCAAAATGCCATTCCCCTTCACCTTGGGGAATATAGCCAATATCTCATCCCGCTGCGCCGCATCCATCATTTTGCTCCCCACAAACGGTGGGTTACCAATAATATAACTCAAACGCTCCACGGGCACTTCATCGGCCCAATCCAGCTTTAAGGCATTCCCAATCGTAATATGCGCACTGCGGGTAAGGGGCAAATCCTCAAAATGCTGGCCAAACACATTATGCAACTTGCGGTTGGCTTGATGCTCCACCAAATACATCGCCACCTCGGCAATACGGGCAGGAAATTCCTCAATCTCAAACCCATAAAACTGGTCAATACTCACCTTAGTCAACAACTTAACGTCACTCACCATCTGAATACTGCCATCCACCCCCGTATGCAGCAGCTTAATCACCTCTAGCTCCAGCTCTCTCAACTCACGGTAAGCCAAAATCAAAAAGTTTCCACAACCACAGGCAGGGTCTAATACCCGTATATTGGCCAACTTATTCTGAAAATCTCGCAACTTGGGTATATTATTCCTAATCCGCGCAAACTCTCCCCGCAGTTCATCCATAAACAATCCATTCACCACCTTTAATATATTATGCTCAGGGGTATACTCCGCCCCAAGTTGCCGCTTTTTCTTCGCATCTGTTTGCCGCATTACGGTTTGGAAAAGGTTACCAAAAACAGCGGGGCTAATCTCACTCCACCCAAAAGCGCAGGCATCCAACAACATTTCATGCGCCTTGGCCGTAAAAGTCGGCATCCGCAAGGTTTCACTAAAAAGGCTCCCATTCACATAAGGCAACTTAGCTAATATGGGATTAAGCACCTTACTCCGCTCATTTTCTTTTTCATCAAGCACCTGAAAAAACTCTTGTAATTTGCTTCCGGTGTCACTCCCATCAGGCCGCGTATTATCCTGCAAAAAATCCAGCAACACATCAGGCTCCCTAAAAAGTCCCGTATCATCGGCAAACAAGCAAAACAGCAACCGCACCAAAAACACTTCAAGGTGGTGCCCCTTAAATCCCGTAGCTGCTAATTCATCATGCAAGTCAGCCATCAATTCCGCCGCCTTGCGGTTAACGGGAGGTTGCTCCTTAAAGTTTACCCGCTGATACCCCGTTAAAAAGCCAAAAAGGTCTAGCCGCTTAGGCAACTCATGTAAGGTAAAGTTCCAACTTTCAGCCACCACTGGCATAAGCTGGCTTTTATCCATCCTCAACAATCTAAACCTTACAAAATCACTCACCAACACATAATCCGGCCACTCACGGCGATGCTCTAACAGCGGGATATACTCCAACGCCTGCACTTGGGCATCATCAAGGCTCTTCCCCGGACTTTTCTGTTCTACCAATAACTTAGCCGGTAAAAACACATCAATCCGCTTAGTACCCTCTTTTGGGTGCTTAACACGGCGCTCATATTTACTGGCCTTACTCCCATCTAACCCAAATGCAGCAAATAAATCCTCATAGAATGGGATACAATGGCTTTGCTCCCGCACTTCATCATCCTTGCGGGTAACCTGCAACATGGCCTCCCACTTGGTCACCATATGTTGGGTAGCTACGATGATTTCATTCAAATTTCTTTTCATGATTAAACTCTAACAGATTACACAAGCCTTTTTAAGCCATATCTGCCTACTCCCCATCATCCCCCTCCCTTTATCAAAAGCCTCTCCAAATCCACTCCCAAATGCCCCCTCCCCCAACACATAAACTCAGCTTCAACCCTGCTATTCCAAAAATCTAACTCTCTCAAACGCCTATAGTAAGTTTTTAAGTGCATACCCTTAGGCCGCAAAAACCACCCATCACCATAATCATCCGCACCATAACGTTTAGATAATTTATGATAACGCCTTTGAAATCGGGCCATCCTACTTTCCTTTTGGCTCTCATACTTCAATTTAAACGCTTTTCTACTCGCAAAATAAGGTTGACCAGCCGGACTATACAAAACTGCACACCGTGCGCCTGTAATAGGGCATAAAAACCACCAACGCTTTCCTCCATAACGGGGAGTCGTAAAAGTAAAATATATTTTATAATCCTGAGGCTTATCCCGCCAATTATATGTCAAACGGATGTAAGGCCGCTCATCACTCATCACCACCTGATAGTTGAGTGTGCCAATCACCTCTCCACGTTGGCGCCAAGTGGATGTTTGCAAGCCTGTTGACCACCCACTATTAAGATTATGCCAACGCTGAAGGTTATACATTGCAAACCTTAGCCCATCATCAGTTGTTGCCCATGCCATCCTATTTCTACCCTCCCCTCTAATTTCCCTCAGCACCGAAATCATTTGTTAAATTATACACTTTAGACAATAGTCCGCTTTCCGCGTCGCCCCCGATCGAACCAAAAGCAACCAATTCCAAGCCGTACCATTAACTCAATACAGCTTGCAATTAAGTGCTCAGAGTCCTTTCGTATCGCGGATAAGAGCGCCACTTTTCAGATGCGCATAGCCTAGATGTGTTTTTTATCGTGGCACCACCCACGCCGATGAGGGCAGCGTTTACACTGTGCCCCCACAGCATCGTACGGCATTGTCTAGGTTGTCCCTCAGTGCGTGACTGCAACATTCGGGGAGTCGGAAATCGGCCTGTAAAGCCCACAAAGGCCGCAAAGTTCCTCCGCACCATATCCATGATATTCGCGCCATGGTTCGCACAGGTTTTATTGCCGGATACCTGTAACGTGGCAGAGATATTCGGCGCAAACCTCGCACCAGCTGGAAACCCCCGCAACAAACCAGCATTCATTAACGCACCAGCAAAGGACAACAAACATCTCCCCCTTTTAGCTGGCATGTAAGTGAATCTCATTCAGCAACCGAACCCGTAAACTTCAACAAAAATGCGTGGATGTCGTCCGCACGCCATGCCGTTGTCCGTGGGCCAAGTTTCACGGGTTGAGGAAAGCGTCCCGCCTTAACCCCCGCCCACCATGTGCTTTTCCCAACTGGAAACAACTCCAAAACTTGCCAAATTCTCAGATATTTAACCGTATCATTTCCCATACTTACCCCTCATAATTTTAACTTAATCTTCACTTCCCCCGAAGTAATGGCATCTCAATAAATACCAATAGTTACATTTTAAAAACATTCCAAACGTTCCACAATAACAGATAACACATTGAAGCCTCGGTCAACACATTGATTCAAAAGCGCAAGATGCCTACTTCTGTAGCATTTCTTTAGATTTTAACTCATCCAAATAATCCCCCCAAGCCTGCATCATTCTGCGCCTTTCAGGCAAATATTCAGCATGGTTATACGCCGCCCGAATTTTATTCTTCTCTCCATGCGCCAACTGCCGCTCAATCGCATCACGGTTCCACCCTTGCTCATTCAATAGCGTGCTCGCCATGGCCCTAAACCCATGTGTCACCAACATATCTTTTGGGTAGTTCATCCGCCGCAACGCCGCCAACAAGGTGTTATCACTCATCGGCCTGCTCAACGTGCGTATACTCGGAAACAGATACTTCGCCGCCGCCCCATGCCCTGTTAAGCCCCGCAATTCTTCCAGCACCGCCAACGCCTGCGTGCATAATGGCACAATGTGTTGCACCCGCATTTTCATCTTTTGGGCAGGGATACGCCACTCCGCCTTCTCCACATCAATTTCACTCCATTCAGCATGGCGTAACTCTCCGGGGCGTACAAACAGCATCGGGGCTAATTTTAAGGCGCAGCGCACTATGTGGCTACCCTCATACACCTCAATTGCCCTTAGCAGGCCGCCAATCTTTTGTGGGTCGGTAATAGTGGCAAAGTGGGTTTTCTCGGGTGGAGCAATTGCCCCACGTAAATCTTGGGCAGGGTCACGCTCACAACGGCCCGTAGCAATGCCATAGCGAAAAATCTGCCCGCACGTTGCACGTATGCGATGGGCGGTTTCTAGGGCACCCCGATCTTCCATGCGGCGCAGCACGGTCAGCAGGTTAGGGGCGCTGATTTGATTTATTGGCTTTTTGCCAAGCCAAGGGAAGATATTCTGCTGTAAGCGGGCCAATATAGCCACACCATGCTTGTCAGCCCAAGTGTGGAGGTTTTTAGCGTGCCACTCCCGCGCTACAGCCTCAAAACTATCGGTGCCTGCCTGTGCAACCTTTTCAGCCTTTTTGGCTTCGCTAGGGTCTATGCCATTGGCTACCAACTTACGGGCTGCGTTACGGCGTTCACGGGCATCGGCAAGGCTAATGTCAGGGTATGTACCAAGAGAAATACGGCGCTCTTTGCCCACATACATATATTTAAAGCGCCACCACTTCCCCCCACTTGGAGCAACTTCTAAATAAAGCCCATTGGCATCATAAAGCTTTTTAGGCTTAGTACTTGGTTTTACGTTCTTTATTTCGGTTACTGTTAGTACCATGGGGCAACTCCTTTCTTATTTTGGGGCAACTCACTTTTAGTAAACCCCACATGCCCCAGAAAGTTGCCCCACTTCTTACAGAGTTGCCCCAAGCCGTAGCAAGATAACTTAAGACAATACTACCATGAAAAAACCAGCATTCAAGCTGGTTTAGTGGATTTTATAGATTTTAGTGAGACAATCATTTGGTGGAGGTGGCGGGATTCGAACCCGCGTCCGAAACGCATTCCAGTGAGGCTCTCCATGCTCAGCCGCTGGCAAGATTCACCTGCTGGCCCAGCGGCCCGCTTACAGGTGATTGTGCAGATAAATTTTGGGTTACACGCTGCACGCGCTAGGCCCTAGAGTGGCTAACTTGTTGGCCGAAACTCCCATACCGCGCCACACGGCAGAAACAGGGTTTCGGGGCTGTTAAGCCTGCTCCCCATCCAAGGGGATGACAGGTTTAGGCAGCCATCGCGAACGCGCCAGCGCTGGTGCGCGGACGGAAAGCGATCACGTTGCTTTTCGCTTTGGCATTTGTAGCCTTGCTGCGTTGAATTTAGGTGATACGCAACACTCACCGCATGCTCCTCGGGCCAGTTTGCGCCCCGTCAAAACCAAGGGCACCCCCGTGCTTCATACATAGGGCATTTAGGCCGCTTCTACAAGCCTGCTGATGATTTTCAGCTACGTAGTGGTAGGATTTGCTGCAAAGCCTTGATTAATGCCGCATCTACCGCCGCCATGCCATAGGAGGCGGCCACATCCGCCAAGCTTGTGACCCCCTTATCGGTAATCCCACAGGGGATGAAGCGCTGATAAACAGCCAAATCGGGGGCTACATTCAGCGCAATGCCGTGGTAGGCCACGCCTTTGCGCACGCGGATACCGATGGCGGCAATTTTGGCTAAGCCTTTGGGGGTTTCTACCCAGACGCCTATTTCATCGAGGCGTAAGGCAGTCACTCCCAGCTCGGCCAGCCCGGCAATCAGCCATTCTTGCAGCCAGCGCACATACGCCCGCACATCCTTCCCCCAGCGTTCCAGCCGCACCACCAAGTAAATCACCCGCTGCCCCGGCCCATGGTATGTCACCTGCCCACCGCGCCCGGTGGCGATGACGGGGATATTGCCGGCATCGGTGATATCGGTGATTTTGCCGCTGCTGCCCACGGTGAGGACTGGGGGGTGCTCGCAGAAAATCAGGCGTTCGGGGGCACCGGTGAGCACGTCGGCGACGATGGCTTCCATGCGGGCGATGGCCTCGGCATAGGGCATTAGTCCATCCCAAGTTTCAATGAGCGGGGCAGAAGGGGGTTGCATCGGCCTACCTAATCACGTAATAAGCCATTCGCCAAGTGCGCGGACATGGCGGAATTGGTAGACGCACCAGCTTGAGGGGCTGGCGGGGCAACCCGTGGAAGTTCGAGTCTTCTTGTCCGCACCACTATTTAAGGCGCAACCTAAGGGGGAAAATCACATGCTCCAACCAGTCATTCTCTGCGGCGGCGTCGGCAGTCGCCTGTGGCCCCTGTCGCGCACCAATCTGCCGAAGCCGTTTATTCCTCTCATGGGTGAAGGTAATGACCAAAGTAACGAAAAATCCCCGCAAACCCACACTCTCTTTCAGCAAACCGCCGCCCGCGTGCAGGGTGCTGGCATGCACCCGCCGCTGGTCATCTGCGCCGAGCAACACCGCTTTTTCGTGCTGGAACAACTTGCCCGCCTTGGCATTAAGCCCGCCGCCGTGATTCTCGAACCCACTCCGCGCAGCACCGCCCCCGCCATTGCGCTGGCCGCCCTGTGGGCGCAAGAAAATGGGATTTCCGACCCTCTCTCATTGCTGCCCGCCGACCACCTGATGGGCAGCCCCGCCGAATTCCAGCAAGCCCTCAAATCCGCCGCCCCTGCCGCGCAAAGCCACATTGTGCTGTTCGGCATCACGCCCACTTTTGCGCACACCGAATACGGCTACATCCAGCACGGCCAAGCGCACAGCAGCGGCATTTTTAAAGTCACTAAATTCCACGAAAAACCTACCCGCACCCGCGCCGAAGAAATGCTGAAAGAAGGCGGCTACAGCTGGAACAGCGGCATGTTCACCGCCACCGCTGCGGTGTTGGTGGCCGAATTGCAAAGCCACGCCAAGCAAGTTTGGCAAGGCACCCAGCAAGCATGGCATGAGAAAACCGCTGAAACTCTGCTGGGCACCACCCTCATCCGCCCCGGCAGTAGCTTCGGCCAAATTCCGGCTGAACCGTTCGACACCGCAGTGATGGAACGCACCGCCAAAGCAGTGGTGATGCCCTACCAAGGCCGCTGGAGCGACATCGGCACCTTCAGCACGCTGGCCGAAGCCCTGCCGCAAGACGACGCAGGCAACAGCTTGGTGGGGAATGATATTGTGGCGCAAGATGCCGATAATTCGCTGGTTCACAGCAGCACCGCGGGCAAAGTGGTGGCTATCAGCGGCGTCAGCGGTTTGGTGGTGGTGGATACCCCCGATGCACTGTTGGTCACCACCAAAGCCAAAGCTGCCGGCGTTAAAAACGTCTTCAGCGCCCTGCAAAAGCAAGGGGCCGTGCAGGCGAACGACCCTGCCCGCATCCACCGCCCATGGGGCTGGTATGAAACGATTAGCAAAGGTCCGGGCTATTTGGTCAAGCGCATCGGCGTGGTGCCGGGCGGCCGCCTGAGTTTGCAATACCACCATTTCCGCGCCGAACACTGGGTGGTCGTCACCGGCACCGCCACCGTCACCAACGGCGAAAAAACCATGGAACTGAACCCCGACCAATCCACCTACATCCCACTGGGCGCCCACCACCGCCTTGAAAACAAAACCGATAAAATGGTGGAAATCATCGAAGTCCAAACCGGCACCAAACTGGTGGAATCCGATATTGTGCGGCTGGATGACGTCTACAACCGCGCCGGAACCAATACCTAGTTCTTGGGGTTGGCAAGAAGGGGTTAAGGGGCGAAGCCCCTTACGGCCCTTGGGCCGTCATCCCAGCGAAGGCTGGGATCCAGCTTCTTTTAAACTGTAACCCTGAATGCAATGAATGGTAAAAAATCAAATGAAATCTTGACAAATCCTTGAAATTATGTTTTTTTCCTGTGGCATTGTTGTTTTTTAAGGCAGCAAAGCAGCAACGGCGAGCAGTTTGCCGCGGCAACGTGAATGAATAGACTGGACGACCTCAACATGAGTACCCAACGCCTCAACGGCACCGTAAAATGGTTCAACACCCAAAAGGGCTACGGCTTTATCAAGCCCGATGGCCAAGACAAAGACGTCTTCGTGCACATCAGCGCCCTGCAAGAAAGCGGTCTGGACCGTTTGAACGACAACCAACGCATTTCCTTCGAGATGGTCGACGACCGTCAAGGCAAGAAATCGGCTGGTAAATTGCAGCTGATCAACGGCTAATCCCCGTTATCTTGCACAACCGCCCATCACGGGCGGTTTTTTCGTCCCCAGCCTTGCCCTATCTCATAAAACCCAGTATACCCCGCAGCGGGAAAACCTCCCAAGCAGTAACACATTCCCCTTTTAATGGAGCAATCCAGTGACAAACCTCCCTCGACTCGCCGCGGCTCTCGACGGCTTCGTTTTGTTTCCAGCTTTGAAAGAAACCGTCGCACAGCTGCAAGGCTTGCCGGTGATGTTCAAAATCCGGCCCGACCTCATCTACCGCTTCGGTGCCGAAAAACTCGCAGCCATCGGCCTCAGGGGAGATAGAATCTTCCTCGATGCCAAACTTCACGACATTGGCGCAAGTAGCTTCAACGACCTCAACACGCTCTACTATCTCTTCAAGCCCAGATTGGTGACTTGCCATACGAGTGGCAGTGATGCGATGTTGAAGACGCTGGTTAGTTATGCGGCGGATACCCTCAGCCCCCACTGCAACATGGTCGGCGTCACTGTTCTCACCGATATCGGCGCAATCGAATGTCGTGGCACTTTTGGCCGAGAGACCGAGGCTCAAGTCCTTATGCTAGCCGCCAAAGGCTGGAACCAAGGCATTCGCCACTTCGTTTCGTCTCCGCAGGAAGTTGCCGCCGTCAAACGGCAGCATCCGCAAGCCTTCTGTATCACGCCCGGCGTCCGCCCTGCGGGCACCAGCATGGATGATCAAAAGCGCGTGGATACCCCCACCGCCGCAATCCTCAACGGTGCCGATATGCTCGTCGTCGGCCGCCCAATAACCCAAGCCGACGACCCAGCTGCCGCCACAGTGGCCATCCTGGCCGAAATCAACGCCGCGCTGGCAAGCAGAGAACAAGCCCAAGCCAGCGCCTAACCACTGGCCCAAGCTCACAAAAACCCAAAAGGCCCCCGTAAAGGGGGCCTTTTGCCATACAGAGCAGCTGCATATTTTATGATGTATCTCGGTGTCACCTCGGGGCATGGCTGGGCCGATTTTTTTCTATCAAAAAATCGGGGCGCCCAGCCTGAGCCC
>RFNJ01000049.1 GCA_009927255.1 Pseudomonadota bacterium
CATGGCTGGGCCGATTTTTTTCTATCAAAAAATCGGGGCGCCCAGCCTGAGCCCGGGGTTACATCTTCACCTGAAAAATCTGCAATCAAAACAAAAACCCAAGGCCGCTAAGCGGCCTTGGTACTCGGCGGCACCGCAGCCAAAACCCGCTGCAAACGGGTGGTGGGCACCAGTTGCAAATGCTCACGCCACGCCACCGGCAAGGTGGCCAAACGGTCTTCGGTCAGCCACAAATAAAGCAAGTCGGCACCGGTCGGCACCCACGGCTTCATCTGCAACGTCAAGCCCGCCTGTTCGGGGCGTTTTGCACCTTTTTTGTTATTGATGCTCCAGCTGGCCAGCACCACATTATCCCAGCGGTGCTCACCCTGCTCCGCCCGAGAAATCACATGGTCAATCGTCGCCGCAGCATCAGCACTGTCACTCTTCAGTTTCAGTTCCCGCAGGCTATAGGCACACAAACCACGCTCCCGCACAAACAAGTTATGCAAGTTGCAGCTTGGCACGCCATAAAGCCCCACTGGATTCACATATTCTTTCAAAGCCACCACACTCGGCAGCCGCATTTGGCAGCTTGGGCTGTGGGCATAAACATCGCTTTCAGTCACCACGGTCAACCGCTCCAAAAACATCCCGCGGATGGTATCCTCCGCATTCAACGTCTCCAGCGGAAATCCCAGTGGCTTATAATCTGCATTCAGCAGCAGGGTTCGGTGTTGGTAAAAGGCACAAGCAGACGACATGATTGAATTCAGCTCTCGTAGAAAGAGGCTGGTTTTCAGCATGGATATCTCCTGTTGTAACGGCTCATGCACGCACATCATGCCCCACACTCCCCCTTGCCGCCAAGCCCCCCTGCCCCTAAACTGAGCCATGTTTCCCCGCCTCACGCGCTTTCAGCAAACAGGCCTGTGCCTTGCCAGCATCATCGCCTTGCTGGCCATATTCGCCCCGCTGCTCAGCCCCTATAACCCCACCGAACTCCACCTCAACCACGTCCTGCAACCCCCCAATTCCCAGTTCTGGCTGGGCACCGATAGCCTCGGCCGCGATGTGCTGAGCCGCATGTTATATGGCGCCCAAACCAGCCTCGGCGTCGGCTTGGTAGCGGTGGGCCTCGCCACCGGCCTCGGCATTTTGGTCGGTACACTCGCCGCGATGGGCCCGCGCTGGCTAGATGCCCTGCTGATGCGCACCACCGACGTCATGCTCTGCTTCCCCACCATCTTCCTCATCCTCGCAGTCATCACCTTCCTCACGCCTTCGCTACTGAACGTCATGATCATCATCGGCCTCACCGGCTGGATGGGCACCGCCCGCCTGATCCGCGCCGAAGTCCTCACACTAAAGGGCCGCAACTTCGTCCACGCCGCCACATTAGCCGGAACCCGCCACAGCACGCTCATCCGCCGCCATATCCTGCCCAACGCCCTACCCCCCATCCTCACCAGCGCCAGCCTCGGCCTCGCCGCCGCCATTCTTACCGAAGCCGGCCTCTCCTACCTCGGCCTCGGCATCCAACCCCCCACCCCCAGCTGGGGCGCGATGCTCACCGAAGGCAAAGCCGTGATCGAAGCCGCCTGGTGGCTCATCACCTTCCCCGGCCTAGCAATAATCCTCACCGTCCTCGCCTTCACCCTAACTGCTGAACATTAAGGCCGAGCACTAAAGCCAAAAATTAACCCAAACGACCATGTTAAACGCGTTGCCGCTAAATCTGATACTTAGGTGGGGGTGCAGGGGGCGTTAGCCCCTTGCAACCGCGCAGCGGTCATGCCGGCGAAGGCCGGTATCCACGAAAAAACCTAAATTACAAGCAGTTTATATCATTTTATAGCGCCATCCCCCCACCCCACCCCCCAAATCTAGTACTTGCCTTTCCCCAAAAACAATATATATGTATACTGTCTACTCTAACCCGCCCCAAGGAGGGGCCGAAACACCATGAAAATTCTCGAGAGACTACTGCCGCTCAGCGTAGCAGACATAAAAATGACTACTATCCCCCGCACACCTGAGCACCAAGTTCAAGTTACCGGCACCAACGGCCAGCATCTTGAAGTGAAAATATTCAGCTGCGGCAAGTGGGGCTACAGTGTAGAGGCTCGGCGCCCCCAAGACACCTCACTGCCATTCACCGAAGTCGGCCAAACCCCAGCACACACGCTGCGCAATTTGGCCAACCAACCAGAAATGGCACCGTGGAAGGGAGCCCTCCTCACTCCCACACTTGTCTCCTAATCCCGCTCCCCAAGCCCCCAAACCAGCAATGGTAAGGGGGCCTTGGGCTTTTTTAATCCCCACAAAAAACAACAAAACCTCTTGCCACTCAGGCCCATTTATGAATAAGTATACCTATCTACTATTCTCTTGGAGACACCCATGCCCCACCTCTCTGCTTCCCCCACCAAGCTGGTTATCAACTACAGCCAGCTGGAAACCATGACCCGCCAAGAGCTGGAACAGGCATTCTTGAATACCCAGCAATTCCTAGCAACCAGCAAACACAGCAGCGGCATCGTTGATGCAGTACACCAATGGCAAGAAGCCATCGCCGCCAAACTGAACGGCACGCCAATCATGGCACCCTTCACCGGCAATGCACCCGGCTCACTCCTCATCCACTAAAGCCATGCGCCCCTGCCCTCACCGGCACGGGGCGCATTGCCCTATAAATAATGACACAACCTACCCCACCCCCTGCAAAATCGCCAACCCCCGATACACCTCATTCTCACGCAACAGCGCCTTATGCCGCCCCCGCCCCACCACTCTCCCCGCCTCCAGCACATAAATCATGTCGGCGTCTAAAATGGTAGAAATCCGGTGGGCAATCACCACCACCGTCCGTCCCCGCCCCGCTTCCTCCAGTGCCAGCGCAATCTCGCGCTCGTTTTCGCTGTCCAAATGGCTGGTGGCCTCATCCAGCAGCAGCACCGGCGCATCGGCCAGCAGCGCCCGCGCAATCGCCAAGCGCTGCCGCTGGCCACCACTCAGCTGCACTCCCCTCTCCCCCACCACCGTCGCCAATCCCTGCGGTAAGGCCCGCACAAAAACTTCCGCCCGCGCCAACCGCAACACCCGCCACAACTCAGCTTCCTCAGCCTCAGGCCGCACCATCCGCAAGTTCTCCGCCACCGTGGCATTAAACAACGGGCTATCCTGCGCTACTAAAGCAAACTGCCGCCGCAACTCCGCCAGCCCCACCTGCCGCACATCAATCCCATCCACCAAAACCTCCCCCACCGCCACATCTTCCAACCGCTGCAACACCCGCAAAACACTGCTCTTCCCCGCGCCACTTGGCCCCACCAGCGCCACCTTTTGCCCCGCCCCCACCACCATATCCACCTCCCGCAGCGCCAACTCTCCTACCCGTACCGCATAACCAAAATCCACCCCGCGCAACTCCAACCGCCGCCCGCCCTTGGCCACCGGTAAATGTACTGGCTGCGCCGCCTCCACTAACAACGGCTTGCGCTTCAGCAACGCCACCACCCGCTCACTGCCACCCAAAACCTCCTGCCACGCTGGCCAAAACGCCGCCACGTTCCCTGCCGCATCTGCCGCAAATGCCAAATACAACAAAAACGCCATCATCTGCCCCAGCGTCATCTCACCGCGCATCACCTCCAGCCCACCCAACCACACCACCCCAATCAACGCGGTAAACCCCATCAGCACATTCAAGCTCAACGTCCCGCTGTTCAGCACAATCCGCCACCACGCCACACCATACGCCTTGGCAAAATTCTCCTCCAACCGCCCTCGCACCACCCGCTGCAAACCAAAAGCGGTGATGGTCTGCATCTGGCTCGCCAGCTCAGCCACCAACCGCCCAAACTCATACCAATTATCCTGCTGCGTCCTCGATAAATCCCGCAACCGCCGCCCCACAATCCACCCCAACAGCGCCAGCGGCAGCACCGCCACCACCAGCACCACGGTTAAATACCAACTGGTATAAAGCAACCCCACCAACACCCCAATGCCCAAAAACACTCCCCGCACCAGCATCGGCACATGGTTCCGAATCAAATCCAGCAACAGCAACGTATCACTCTGCACCCGACTCACCACCCCCCCACTCCCAACACCTTCAAAGTATCCTACTTCCAGCGTCAATAAATGCGCCACCAACCGCTGCCGCAACTCCAACACAATCTTCAAGCCCGTCACCGCAATCAACTGGCTGCGCACCATCGTGCCAACCGCCATCAAAACCACCACCAACCACATATAAAGCGCCAACCAAAACAACCCCGCCGCATCACCACTTTGCAGCGCCGTATCAAACATCGCGCGCATCAGCTGGGGCAAAGCCACCATCGCCGCCGCACTCACCAGCAACAAAAGCCCCCCCGCCAAAAGCCGCGACCAATAAGGCCGCACCAGCCCCAACAAAAACCCTTGAACATCACTCCGTTCACTCATCACTAGCTCCCCCCACCGCCGCCAAAGCCTGCGCCATCGTAAACCCCCGCCGCAGCAAAAACCCCACCCGCCGCGCCTTCTCCTTATTGTAAACCTCCACCACCTCTCGCCCCCCCAACGCACCATCGGCAATACTGTCCATCACCAGCGGCTCCTTAAACTTCCGCGCCAACAACCCCTTCGCCACCTTTAGCCAATCCCCCCCCGCTTCCTCTGCCGCCGCCAACGCTGCCCCCACCTCATCGCCCCGCACCCCCCGCGCTGCCAACTCCTGGCGAATTTTCACCGGCCCCCACTTGCTATGCTCAGCCCGATACCCCGCCCGCACCAGCGCAAACCGCCCATCATTTAGATAATTTCGTGCCACCAGTTCGTCGAGCGCCGCCGCAATCTCAGCAGCGCCAAAGCCCTTCTGCCGCAGCTTTTGTGCCAACTCAGCGCGACTATGCTCCCGCCGCGCCAACATCGCCACCGCAACTTCAAGGGCGCTCTTCTGCGCCCTTGAACCCTTCTTACCCCCGTTCAGCACCACCACCCACCTCCCCCACACCGTTACCGCACCTAAGCGGCATCCGCCACATCATCTTCTGGCTCAATCGCTGCTTGCGGCAGGCCACCTTTGTTCTTAATGTCCTCCTCAATCTGCTTCATCACTTTGGGGTTATCGCGCAGATATTGCTTCACATTCTCCCGCCCCTGCCCCACCTTCTCACCCTTGTAGCTAAACCACGCACCACTCTTCTCAATCACCCCCCGCACCACACCCAAATCCACCACTTCCCCAGTGCGCGAAATCCCTTCACCATACATAATATCAAAGACAGCCTCACGGAACGGCGGCGCCACCTTGTTTTTCACCACCTTCACCCGCGTGGTGTTGCCCACAATCTCCTCTTTGTCCTTAATCGCCCCGGTGCGCCGAATATCCATCCGAATCGAACTATAGAATTTCAACGCATTACCACCCGTGGTCGTTTCAGGATTCCCAAACATCACCCCAATCTTCATCCGGATTTGGTTAATAAAAACCACCATGCAATTGCTGCGGCTAATCGTACCGGTCAGCTTGCGCAGCGCCTGGCTCATCAACCGCGCTTGCAGGCCCACATGGCTATCCCCCATCTCACCTTCAATTTCGGCCTTGGGGGTTAGGGCAGCAACACTGTCCACCACCACCACATCCACCGCGCCACTGGTCACCAACGTGTGGCAAATCTCCAGCGCCTGCTCACCATTATCAGGCTGGCTCACCAGCAGCTTGTTCAAATCCACCCCCAGCTTACGCGCATACTCTGTGTCCAACGCATGCTCGGCATCAATAAACGCACAAGTACCACCCTTCTTTTGCGCTTCCGCAATCACATGCAGCGTCAAAGTGGTCTTACCACTGCTCTCCGGCCCAAAAATCTCAATCACCCGCCCCTTGGGCAAACCACCAACCCCCAGCGCCAAGTCCAGCCCAAGGCTACCAGTCGAAACCACCTCAATATTCTTCTCCACCGAATCCCCATTCAGTGCCAAAATGCTGCCCTTGCCAAACGCCCGCTCAATCTGCGCCAGCGCCGCTTCCAAAGCCTTGCCCTTGGCCGCAGCTTGGGCCGCTGTCATGCCCTTGTCCGCCTGCTTCATGTCGTTCTTGTCGGTTGCCATCTCACGCACTTTCTTTTGTTAATCACGATACCCAAAACCTTGGCCCAAATGTTTGGCATTTGATTTCTGCACAATAACACCACCCAACCCGTTGTGCAAGTGCCACATCACCCACCCCTGCACATTCTTTCAGCATTCGTCATACCTTCAGCATTCTCAATCCTTTAATCCCTCAATCACAACCTATTGTTGTGCAAAAATCTCCATCTTCTCTCCATAATCCCCTCATAACCACCAACCAAAAGCAAAACCAGAAGAACAAAAATGCACAGCCGCCACCCCGCCAGCACCTTCAACCCCGCCATCCAAGGCTGGTCACTCACCGTCACCCCCGGCCAGTGGCAAGTGTGTGAATCCGGCACCCACCTCACCGCAACGCTGGCCAGCACCATCGCCCTGATTATCCACGACAGCGCCAACCAGCGCCTCGCCCTCGCCAACTTTATGGTCGAACCCACCGCCCCCAACACCTGGAACAACAGTCAGCACAGCAATTCTCACCCAAGCCCCCACGCCGACGCCCTGCTCGCCGACATGTGGCAAGCCCTCAAACCCCCACCAGAAGAAGGCGCCCTCCCCAAACTCAGCGGAAATGTAGTGGGCGGCGCCACCTCAAAATCAACCAGCCCTTCTTAGGTCAAGCCAACAGCATGAAGGCGGTAGATTGGCTCCACCAAAAAGGTATCCCGCTGGCACACTACGATGTCGGCCTCACCAGCGTCCGCACCATCTACGCCTGCGCCACCACCGGCAAAGTCATCACCACCCGCAGCACACTCAACGCCAGTTTGCTCGCTGCGGAAGAATCCTACCTCACCCGCCTCACGAATCCAAACGCCAACCCAAACTCTAACCCCAACCAACAATAACAGGAGCCTCCCATGAACCTCACCCCCAACGCCGAACCCGGCCACCTCACCCTCCAGCTCCCCCCGCAGCTGAATGCCGAAGTCGGCAGCCAATTCCGCACCAAAATCCGCGAAGCCTTAGGCCGCAGCCCCAAGCAACTCACCATCGATTGCACCCATCTTACCTACATCGATTCCACCGGGCTGGGCCTGCTCACTTTAGCCCGCTCCGAAGCCGCGCGCATCGGCTGCCAAATCACGCTGGCCAACGTCGGCAACAACCACCCGCGCAAAGTGCTGGAACTGATGAAGTTCAACCAACTCTTCACCATCACCTACCAATCTGAAGGCCAAACGGAAGGCCAAAAAGCATGAACACCCCCCTCCCCGCCCTACCCCATCGCAGCATGCCGCTGGCACACCAGCCCAAAAAGCAACTGCTCGCCAGCACCCAAAACGCCGGCACCGCCACCGGCACCACGCAGGCCGAACTCCTCACCGCCCTCACCACCGGCGCCCGCCGTCTGCTGTTTGGCAAGTTAATGGCCGAACTCAACCGCCTCCTCCCCGAGCCCGAGCTCCCCGATATTCTGCTGGTCGCCGCCGAATCCCGCCTGCTCCACGGCCACCAAGTGGTGGAAGTCTTGGCCAACACCATCCACCACCGCGCCCACCTCACACCCGAAGCCCGCCCGATTCTGCAACTGGTGCTCGCCGAACTTATCAGCAACGCAATAGAACACGGCAACTTGGGCCTCACCTCCCAACGCAGCGCCTTGGTGAATGAAACCGACTGGTTCGAAGCCTACCAAACCCAAGTCAAACTCAAGCTCAACAGCCCACTCGGCCGCATCCCGCTACTCATCAGTTGCAAGCGCATGGCCGCCAATCTGCTCATTAGTATTGAAGACCGCGGCACCGGCTTCAGCATCAAAAACATCACCGAATCTCTCAAGGCCGAAACCGCTCCCACCGGCCGCGGCCTCAGCCTGGTCTATGCGCTACTGGGCAATGCGGTGGAATTCAGCAAAGGCGGCCGCTGTGTCACCTTCCGCCTGCCCGTGCGCCCGCGCACCGAACAACACCCCCTCCCCACCGGCCTCACCGCCCGCCAACAAGGCCGCATTATGGTGATCGACGACCAAACCATCACCCACCGCGTCGCCCAAAGCGCCTTCCAGCAAGCAGGATTCCAACAGCTCCACTTCTGCCAAAACAGCGCCGCCGCCATGGAAGAAGCCCTCCAATTCAAACCCAATCTTATCCTGCTCGATATCACCATGCCCGAGCCGGACGGCTACACGCTGTGCCAGCAATTCAAAGCCCACCCCCAGCTTGCCCGCACGCCCATCATCTTCTTCAGCGGCCACAGCAGCACCACCTACCGCACCAAGGGCTACCAGTTGGGCGCTGTCGATTTCATCACCAAACCCATCGAACCCGCCGAACTCATCGCCCGCAGCGAAACCCACCTGCTCAACGGCCTGATGATGCAAAGCCTGCAAACCATGCAAGACAAAATGACCGCCGACCTCGACCGCGCCCGCAATTTCCAATACGAACTTTTGCCCAACGCCAACAGCCTGATGCAACTGGCCAAAGCCCACAACCTCGGCCTTGCCACCACCTACCAAGGCTGTGAATCTTTGGCAGGCGACTACTGGACGATCCTCAACCTCTCCCCCAGCCACATTGCGGTGTGCTTGGTCGATTTCACCGGCCACGGCGTCATCGCCGCCCTCAACACCGTGCAGCTCCACACTCTGCTGCACAGCGAAACCAACCTCACCAACCCGGTGCTGATGGCCCAAAGCCTCAACTACAACCTCCACCAACTGCTTGGCAGCGGCAGCTTCGCCACCTTCATCTATGGCGTGCTGAATACCCAAACGGGTGAATTCGCCTACGCCGGCGGCGGCGCCCCCGCCATGCTGGTGCGCCGCGCCAACGGCACACTCACCCAACTTGAATGCAACGGTCTCCCGCTGGGCCTCAATGCCGAAATCGAAGTCCTCCCCCGCCGCGCCCAACTCCACCCCGGCGATACCCTGCTCCTCGTCTCTGATGCATTAACCGACTCCCCCCACCACAACGGCACGCGCTGGGGAGACGAAGGCCTCGCCGAAAAAGTCGCCGCCATGCCCCCAGCCCTCAACGCCAACCAACTCCTCACCACCCTCCTCGACACCTTCTACCACACCGTCCAATTACCAGTCCCGGACGACCTCACAGCCATAGCCCTCACCCTCCAACCCGAACCAACAAAACCAAATCCAACCAACCCATAGCACCCAACAAGGGCCTCCGTGCCGGAAGCTGGCAGAGTCAATTTTTGACCCAATATTTTCCAATCTACAAAAATTGGGGCCCCTGCCGCTATCCGGCACCACCCGTGT
>RFNJ01000133.1 GCA_009927255.1 Pseudomonadota bacterium
TTCGGTGGCGGGGACGCGTTGGACGCGGTGGACACCGCTTTCGAATTTAAGCTGCTGGAACACGTTGTGGCCGGAGAGTTTGGTGATGACTTCGCGGTAGCCGCCTTTTTCGGCATCCGAGACGCTTTGCAGCTCGGACTTCCAGCCCATTACGGCGGCGAGGGCGGTGTACATGCGGAACAAGTCTCCCGCGAACAGTGCAGCTTCTTCGCCGCCGGTGCCGCTGCGGATTTCGAGAATCACGTTGCGTTTGTCGTCGGCGTCCTTGGGCAGCAGCAGGCGCTTGAGTTCTTCTTCCAACGCGGGGAGAGTATTCAGCGCGGCTTGGTATTCTTCTTGGGCCATGGCCTTGAGTTCTTTATCCAGCGCAGTATCGGCGAGCATGGCTTGGGCGTCGTCGCGTTGCTTCAGCGTGGCAAAATAGGTGGTGAAGGCGCTGACGGTGGGGCGGAGTTCAGCGTATTCGCGGTTTAAATCGGTGAGCCGCTGGATGTTGCTGGCGACGTCGGGCTTTTGCAGCTCGGCCTCCAGCTGCTGGAAGCGGGCGGTGATTTTGTGGCCTTGGGCGGTGAGATCCATGGAGGAGGGTGTAGCGGAAATTGGCGCGGGCGGCAAGGGTGGTGGCGATATGTGGGCTTTTATGCTAGGAAATTGGCGCCGGAAGGCATGGTGCTCCCTGTCAAAGTAACAAAAAAAGGAGCAATGCCATGAATCTTTCTGGCAAATTGTGCCTGTGGCTTGGGAAGCTGCGGATGTTTTTCGCAGTGACTCTCCGCTGGTAACAAAAAAGGGGTCGCTGAGCAAGAGCGGCCCCTTTGTTTTGTCAAAGCAACGTTGGAATAGTAGGTGGGGGAGGGGGGGTTGTCAAGGGATTTGGAGGGGGACGGCAAGCGCAAAGCCCCCGTGTTGGGGGCTTTTTGGGTAATCTTTGAGGTTACTGGTCGTAGTTGCGCTTGTTATCGGCCTTTTTGCTGCGGCGGATGCACTCGCGCATTTCGCGCGCGCGTTGCTCAAACGGCTTTTCGCGGTAGCGGCGCTGGCGCAGCTCGCGGAATAAACCTTCGCGGTTCATCAGCTTTTTCAGGCGGCGCAGGGCTTGTTCAACATCGTTGTTGAAGACATCAACGCGAATCATTTCAATCACTTCCTTTCAATATTGGGCTGCTTTTGCCCCTTGGTGGGCTTGGCAGGTGGCGCTTTATGCTTGATTTTTTGGGGGTTGGCAAGAGGAAAGGATATGAGGGTATTTAGGGTATTCGAGGATGTTAAGGGCAGATTGGGTAAAATGGCTGTTGATAGGGTTGGGTTTATTGGTTAAGATTTTGACCTTCATGGCAAAAATGACCAAAATTTTGACGGAAACGGCGGTGCGAGCGCGCCTACCGCGTGAGCGTGGAGTTATTTTTAAGGAATACAATGACTTGCGGCAGGATTATATTTTGCGGGTGGTGAGTAGGCATTTTGGCGCGCGGGGGGATGACCCCGCACCGTTGCTGGGCAAACGCTTGCTGGATGCGGGCTGTGGCGAGAGCACGGTGGGCGAATTTTTGGCGCTTTCGGGCGCTGATATTACTGCGGTGGAAGCCAATCGTGCGCTGCTGAAACGGGCGGAAGCAAGTGCGGCGGCGTTTGGCGCGCCGATTACCTTTGTGGCCGGAAAAGTGGAGAATTTACTGCGCGAGGGCGGCAAGTTTGAGGTGATTTTGGCGTTGGATTTGCTGGAAGATGTGGCCGAAGCGGGCAAGTTGCTGTGGGTGCTGCGCCAGTTGTTGGCCAAGGATGGCATTTTGGTATTTAGCTGCATTAAGCGCACGTGGCGGGCGTGGGTTTACCATGTGCTGCTTAGTGCGCTTTATGGCCGCACCAAATGGGGCAGCCGGCAGTGGCGGCGGTTTAAAAACCCTGATGAATTGGCCCAACTATGTGCGGCGGCGGGGCTTAAATTGCGCGAAGTACGCAACCTACGCTTTAGCCTAAGCAAGCAGCGTTGGAAGATGAGCGACCGGCGGCGTGGGACGCGGTATGTGGCTTATGCTTTGGGGGTTTAGGTTTAGTGTCAGTAGGTGAGTAGTGTGCTGTTTTATAAGCGTCTATGGCTTGGGAAGGTTATCGGTTTTATTGCTTATGGGTTGAACGGCCTGGTGAGGGCGTGGACCCAGAGAGAGAACAGGCAAAACGGCGCGTAGCTTTTGAAAGCTGGCTGGCGGGGGTGCAGCATAATGCCCTTGCTTTGCCGGAATCGGAGTTTGAGGTTTGGCTTGAGAATCCGAATTTGCTAGAGGGATATTATGTATCTGATAATATTAAGATACGGCATCCAGAGGAGATTGAGGCTTATCGGGATGGTAGTGTACCTGTGGTGCATGATGTGTCATCTGAAAATGTATGGGCACGGGTTGATACGTTACGGCTGATGATTTTAAAACGTAGTGTGGAAGAGTTACGCGGGGTAGATGGACTTAGAAAAGTTGCCTACTTTGATGGAGATGTGGATTTAGATAACTGTGCAGATGAGCTTTCTGCGATGGTGGATGAAAGGTTGCAGTTATATGGTGTTGCTGCTGGGTGTGCTAATGTGAAACTTAACAAGGGGGAAATTGAGGCTGGAGGAAGTTTGGAGAATGGCTTCATGGCTTCAATGGTGGATGGAAAATTTATAGATGATCATTTACCTGAGATATTGTCAGAGGTTAATGAGGCTTATGCTTTAAATCTTAGAAAAGATTACGGTAATAAAATGGGTATGAATACTGTTTATGATATATATTATGAGCACTTAAGACGGTATGCGAGCAACATGGGTATCCCGCATCATATTTGGGAGAAGCGTATGGGGGGCGTACCAATCCAACCTCCAAGTGGAAAAAAGTTTCAGAGAGATATTTCCGTTATCAAAAAAGAAGATCACGCGCTTTGGGCAAGTGAGCGGAGAGAGATAGATCCTTGCCTAGTAGAGGAGTTAGAAACTACGGTTTCGCCATAAGAAGGGGGAGGAGTTTGTTTTCGGCGTGGAGGACGTGGAGGGCGTCGTTGCCGCCGATGGGTTGGTTGTTGATGAAGATTTGGGGGACGGTGCGGGCGGTGGGGTTGCGCTTTTGGATTTCGGCATAACCATTCGGGTTGTGGGTGATGTCGATTTCTTGGAAGGTGGCGCCCAAACTGGTGAGCAGCATTTTGGCTTTGGTGCAGTGGGGACAGTAGTCTTTGCTATATACTTCAATTTTGGCGGGAAATTTGGCTTGGATTGGGGCAGCGGTGGTGGTCATGGCGGGGTTTTTCCTTTAGGTTGGGCTGATGCTGACTGTAAGCGTTGTGATTCCGGTTTACAAGGACCCTGTGGGGTTGGCGCGGGCGTTGGAAAGCGTGCTGGCGCAGACGTTGAAACCGCTGGAGATTTTGGTGTGTGATGATGGCAGCCCGCCCGAGGTTTTTGATGCGATTGGCGAGGTGGTTTTGCAGCTGCGGGCGCGGGGGCTGCCGGTTGATTTATATCGACAAGCCAACGCGGGGGCGGGCGCGGCGCGCAACCGTTGTTTGGCCAAGGCCCGTGGCGATGTGATTGCCTTTTTGGACAGCGATGATTGGTGGCTGCCAACCAAACTGGCGCGCAGTGTGGCGGTTTTGGAAGAAACGGGTGCGGCGTTTGTGGCGCATAATTTTAAGGCGATGAAGGAAGGGGAAAGCGACGGACCGGTGTGGGATTGTGCGGCAATTGCGCGGCGGCGTGATTGGCTGAACCCCAAGGGCGATGCGCGGGTGCAGTATTTTTACCGTGGGTTTATTGGCATTTTAACCGTGGTGGCGCGGCGCGAGGCGTTGCTGCGGGCGGGGGGCTTTGATGCGGCGCACCGCTATGCGCTGGACTGGGAGTGCTGGCATGCGCTGTTGGCGGCGAATGAAGGCAGCTTTTTTGTGGTGTTTGATGAGGTGCTGGCTTGCTATACGCTGAGCAGCGGCGGCTTGACCAGCAAGGGTTTGGCGCGGGTGGCGGAGCGGGAGAGTTATTTGCCGCGCTATGTGCGCGGCGTTGCGCGGCATGGCGGCGTTTGGTGGCCGTTGTTGCTGGTGCGGGGGTGGCTGACCATTCAATTGGAGAGTGTGCAGCCCGAAGTGCGGCGGCGCAATTGGGCCAATGTGGCGCGGCTGGTGGCGCGAGGGCCAGTTGGGTTGGCCCGATGCTTGTTGGAAACGTGGCGCGGGGGATACGTGCGCCCCAATTTTTTGGCTGCGATGCCCAAATAACCATACAAGAGACTAGTGGTGAGCAGCATTGGTTGGTAGGATGTGAGTATGTGCGGGATTGCGGGGGTTATCAGCCAAAGTGAATTTCGGCCAGATAAGGCCTATATGGCGCGTCTAACCGATGCGGTGGCGCACCGTGGGCCAGATGGCGTGGGAACTTGGTTTGGCGCGGGCAGAAAGGTGGCGTTTGGGCACCGGCGCTTGGCGATTATTGATCTTTCCGCCCCCGCCAACCAACCGATGGTGAGCGCCGATGGGCAGGTGGCGCTGATTTTTAACGGCGAGATTTATAACCACGTGCAACTGCGTAAACAGCTGGAAGACGCCGGGGTGCGCGGCTGGCAAACCAGCCATAGTGATACCGAGGTGGTGCTGATGGCCTATCGGCACTGGGGGATGCCCGCCTGTTTGCAGCACTTGCGCGGGATGTTTGCGTTTGCAATTTGGGACAATGCGGTGGGCAAGCTGTTTTTGGCGCGGGATCGGGTGGGGGAGAAGCCGCTGTATTATTCCCACCAAAATGGTCGGTTGATTTTTGGCAGCGAGATTAAGGTGATTTTGGCGGATGCGAGCGTGGAGCGCGCGGTGGATGAGGAGAGTTTGTTCCATTATTTAACCTTTCTGATGGTGCCGCCGCCGAAGACCTTGTTTAAGGGAATTCACAAATTGCCCGCGGCGCATTGGTTAGAGGTTGAGTTGGAAGCTGAAAGTGTGCCGGTAGTGCGCGAGTATTGGGACCCCTTAGATGCGGCGGCGGACTATGCCGCGAAAGTGCGGCTGCCCAAAGATGAAAAGGGCTGGGTGGCGCATTTAGGCCGCTTGGTGCGCGAGAGTGTGCGCCTGCGCCAAGAGGCAGCGGATGTGCCGGTGGGGGTGTTTTTGAGCGGCGGCGTGGACAGCAGCGCGGTGGCAACGTTGGCCACCGATTGGGTGGGCAAGGGCAAGCTGCGCACGTTTGCAATTGGGCCGGATAAGGAGTATCCCAACTGGATTGATGAGACGCCGTTTGCCGCGCAGGTGGCCGAGAAAATTGGCAGCAAGCACGAAGTGGTGCGGCTGCGTGAAGCGGACTTTATGGCAATTTTGCCGAAGTTTATCAACTGGCAGGATGAGCCGGTGGCCGACCCGGCGGCGCTGCCGATTTACTTTTTAAGCCGCGCTGCCACCGATGCGGGGCTGAAGGTGTGCCAAGGGGGTGAGGGCGGCGATGAGCTGTTTATCGGCTATGAAGACTGGATGAAGTTTGAGAAGCTGGAGCGGTGGAATCGCTGGCCGCTGCCGAGGTTTATCAAGAAACTGGGCTATGGTGCGTTGCTGCTGCTGGGGCGTGGGGGGCGGTTTTGGGTGGAATATTTACGCCGTGGCGCAGCGGGGGAACCGATTTTTTGGGGCGGGGCGGAAGCCTTTACCAGCGCCGATAAGCGGCAGATGTTGGGGCCAACCATGGCGGCATGGCGCGGGCGCAGCAGCTTTGAGGTGGTGCGCCCGCTGTGGGAGAAATATCAGCAAAAGCCCGCGGCGCAGCAGAGTTTTTGGAACTGGTGCACCTGGCTAGAATTGCATTTGCGCCTGCCCGAACAACTGCTGATGCGGGCGGATAAAATGAGCATGGCGACTGCCTTGGAACTGCGCGTGCCGCTACTGGACCATGTGCTGATTGAGGCGGTGCTGAACAGCCCGCCCGCGCTGCGCACCAAAAATGGTGAGAAGAAGCATTTGCTCAAACGCCTGCTGCGCGGGGTGGTGGAGAAGGAGATTTTGTTCAGGGCCAAGCGTGGCCTTGGCATGCCGCTGGATGCTTGGATTTTGGGGGTTTATGGGGCGTATGCGCGTACGGTTTTGGCCGATTTTTGTGCGCGAACAGGCTATCTGCGCTTTGAGTTTGTAGAGCAGTTGTTTACAGAGGGGCGCGGGCAGCAGGTGTGGTATCTGTTGAACCTTGCGCTGTGGTGGAAGCATTTTATTGTGCAGGAGCGCTTGGATAGGATAGAGTAACTCAACAATAAAAATAGGTGTTGTATGGCGGTAGAAAATCGCGAGATTATTTTAAGTCCGGCGGAGAAGAAGCTGGCGGAGCCGTTTTTAAAGTGGCTGGCGGCGGATAAGATTGCGGGCAAGAAGGAGCTGGTGATTAATCGGCCCGGGCAGATTGGCTTTGAGGCTTATAATGGCACGTGGACGTTTTTTGATGACCCGACTTTGGAACTTAACACGCTGGCAGCGGTGATGAGTTTGCTGGCCGAGCGGACGGGGCAGACGTTTAGTATGGCTAACCCGATGCTGAGCGTGAAGTTGCCGGGGGGGCACCGCGCGCAGTTTGTGGCGGGGCAGCAGAATGCGCGGTTGTTTAGCCTGTGCGTGCGGTTGGCGAATGAGCGGGAGTTTGATTTGACGGCGTATGTGATGGATGACGCGGAGCGCGAAGCCCTCATCCGCGCGGTGGGCGGCAAAAACACCGTGCTCATCAGCGGCGGAACCGGCACAGGCAAAACCAGCTTCATGAACGCCTGCCTCAAACACGTGCCGATGAGTGAGCGGTTGGTGGTGCTGGAAGACGTGCCGGAATTGCGGATTCCGCAAGATAATGTGTGCCACTTTTTGTTTGCCAACTTTGCCAAGGGCGGTGATGGCACCAACGCCAGCCGCCAAATGATGGTGAATGATTTGCTCAACGCCACGCTGCGGTTGCGGCCTGACCGGATTATCATGGGGGAAATTCGGAAAGAAAATGCGTTTACGTTTGCCAGTGCGATTAACACGGGGCATGAGGGGAGTATGGCGACGATTCACGCCAACAGCCCGCATGCGGCGATTGATGCAGTGATTAACCGCGCCATGTTGAATGGTGATACCAGCGAGAGTGCGATGAATATGTTGCGGCGGCAGCTGGAGGGGGATATTTATGGCGTGGTGCAGCTGGAGCGGCGGGTGGATAAGGTGCATGCGCGATTTGCGGCGTTGAGGTAATGGATGAAAACAGGGAGGTATCGCGATGAAATATATGATGATGGTGATGATGGCTTTGGTGGGGGTGGCGGTGGCGTATGAGGAGCCGGATTATAAGGTGGTGACGCAAGAGGGTGCTTTTGAGGTGCGTGAATATGCGCCGCGTTTGGCCGCCGAGGTGGTGATGAATGATGCCAAAGATTGGGAAAACAGTGCCTTTAGGGTGCTGGCGGATTATATTTTTGGCAACAACACCGCCAAAGTGAAGATGGACATGACCACGCCGGTAACCATGGAGCAAGTACCGAGTGAGAAGATTGCGATGACCACGCCGGTGACCATGGACAAGGTGGGTGAGGGGTGGCGGATGCGGTTTTATATGCCCAAAAAATACACCAGTGCCACCTTGCCGATGCCCAATGATGCGCGGGTGAAGATTGTGACCGTTCCCGCTGAAAAGGTGGCGGTGGTGCGGTTTAGTTGGTTTTTTACCGATGCTAAATTTGCGGATTATTCGGCGCAGTTGTTGGCTTGGGTGGGGAAGCAGGGGTTGAGCGCGATTGGGGTGCCGTATCGGCAGTATTATAACTCGCCGTTTGCGTTGCCTTGGGTGCGGCGGAATGAGGTTTGGGTGGGGGTGAAGTAGGCGAGAGGGAACAGGCGAGAGGCAAGAGGGGGTTGTTGTTAGGCTTGGTGCTTTGGGTGGATGGATCCCCGAACGGCCTTTACGTTGGGTGATTTTGAGAGGTTGGTGTTTGGCCGTTCGAGGATGCAGTATTCCCTTTTGGGGGCTTTGAGTGAGGACGAAGCGAGGGGGTTGGTGGGTCCCCGAATGGCCGAGAGGTTGTTGCTTTTGATGGACTTTTGCTTTGGCCATTCGAGGACGGGCGGTATTTTTGAGATAGGCGCTTTGTAGAGAGTTGGCGACACGGGTGGTGCCGGATAGGTGATGGGCACCCCGAAATTGCGTAGTGGCAATTTCGGCCCATCA
>RFNJ01000112.1 GCA_009927255.1 Pseudomonadota bacterium
TAAGAGAAAGAAACGCCGATGGACATGCTGATGGAACTGAATGGCCTGCTGATGATGGATTGGCTGGGCAAGCCGGTGTGGATGTGGGCGTTGTTTTTGCTGTTTGTGGTGGTGCTGTTGGTGGTGGATTTGGGCATTTTTCATCACGACCAACACGAAATTGGCGTGCAAGAGAGCCTGAAAATGAGCGCCGCCTACATTGCGCTGGGCGTGCTGTTTGGCGGCTGGGTGTGGTGGGAGTTGGGTGCGGAAAGCGGCCTACTGTATCTAACCGGCTTTGTGGTGGAAAAGAGCTTGGCGATTGATAACGTATTTGTGATTGCGATGATTTTTACCGCGCTTTCCATCCCGCGCAAATACCAGCACCGCGTGCTGTTTTGGGGCATTTTGGGAGTGATTGTGCTGCGCGGGGTGATGATTGGCGTGGGTGCTGCGTTGGTGCAGGAGATGGCGTGGATTCTTTATATTTTCGCCGCCTTCCTCATCTTCTCCGGCTTCAAGCTGCTATGGCTGGCGGGGCAGGAAGAAGAGATGGACATTAACAAAAACCCGCTGCTGAAATTTTTGCGCAAATATGGCCGCGTGGCGAACGAGTTGCACGGCCAGAAGTTTTTGGTGCGCCTGAAGGACAACAACACCGGCCACTATGCGTGGTACATGACGCCGCTGCTGGTGGCGCTGCTGCTGGTGGAAGTGGCGGACGTGATTTTTGCGGTGGATAGCGTGCCGGCAATTTTTGCCATCACCACCGATGCCTACTTGGTGTTTACCAGCAACATCATGGCAATTTTGGGCCTGCGGGCGCTTTACTTTGCGCTTTCGGCGATGATGGAACGCTTTAAGTACTTGAAATATGCCCTTGCAATTCTTCTGATTTTCATTGGAAGCAAAATGTTCATTGCCGATATGTTCGGCCTGATGAAATTCCCGCCCGTGGCAAGCCTGAGCATCACTTTCCTGATTCTTGCAGTTGGGGTGGGGTATAGTTTGTGGAAAACCCGCAATTTAGCGAAAGGATAGATCATGCGATTCCCGTTACGGCCGTTTGATGCGATTCCGCACTTTGATTTCATGGCTTGGCGCCAGTTTTGGGTGTGGAGCAGCGCGGCGATGGTGGTGCTGACCCTTGTTCTGCTAGGCTTTAAGGGCTTGAATTACGGCATTGATTTTACCGGCGGCAAGCTGGTGCAGGTGCAAACCGAGCGGGCTTTGCCGGTGGCCGACGTGCGCGCGGCGGTGGAGCGCGCGGGCTTTGGCGGCGCCAGTATTCAGCAATATGGTGCGGAGAATGAGTTTTTGATTCGTCTGCCCGTTGAGGAGGCTAAGGTAGGTGAAGGGGCCACCGCAGGCAGCGATGCGCTGTTGCTGGCGGAAATTGGCAAGGTGGCGCCGGCGGAAATTCGGCGGGTGGAGTTTGTGGGGCCGCAAGTGGGGCAAGAATTGCGGGTGAAGGGCTTCACCGCGATGGGTGTGGCGATTATCGCGATTCTGATTTACGTGTGGCTGCGCTTTGAAATGCGCTATGGCCTTGGCGCGATTTTGGCGCTGGTGCACGACGTGGTGCTGACCATGGGGGTAATGAGCCTGCTGGGCACCGAAATGACGCTGACGGTGCTGGCGGCGTTGCTGACGCTGATTGGGTATAGTTTGAACGATACGATTGTGATTTTTGACCGAATTCGGGAAAACCGCGCGCGTTATCCCAACCGCCCGCTGGACGAAGTGCTGAACCTGAGCGTGAACCAAACCGTGGCGCGGACGATTATGACCGTTTCCACCGTGATGTTGGTGCTGTTTGCGCTGCTGATTTGGGGCGGCGAGGTGATTTATGACTTTGCGCTGGTGCTAACCATTGGCACGGTGTTGGGTACCTATTCCAGCGTGTTTGTGGCCAGCCCGGTGTTGCTGGCTTTAGAGGATTACTATCAACGCATGAAAAAAGAAGGAGCAACCCAATGACAATTTACAGCGCGCGCGCCGAGTTTAAGCCCAAGGGGCTGGTGGGAATTAGCGACAAGCAAATTGATGAACATTGGAAGCTGTATGAAGGCTATGTGACGCAGAGCAATAACTTGATTAAGCAACTGGCCGACATGCGCGAAGCGGGGCAGGGGAAAGACCCGATGTTTGCCGACCGCCGTCGCCGCTTGGCCTTTGAAATGTGCGGCATGCTGGTGCATGATTATTACTTTGCCAACCTGAAGGCCGGGGTGGCCGATGGCGTGGCCAAAGAGTTTAAAAAGCTGGTGAGCGGCAAGTTTGGCAGCTTTGAAAACTGGCTGGCCGATTACAAAGCCTGCGGCGCCACCCGTGGCGTGGGGCATGCCATTTGCTACCATGATCCCATCACGGGCGATGTGAACAACCACTTTATTGAGATGCACAGCGAAGGGCACATGCCGGGGTTTCAGGTGTTGCTGAGCATGGACGTGTGGGAGCATGCGTTTTTGCTGGATTATCTGCCCACCGAGCGCGCCAAATACATTGAGGCCTTTTTGGCCAATGTGAACTGGGAGGTGGTGGAAAGCCGCACGCAGGCGTGTTTGGAGCGGCGGGCGAGTCCGAGGTTTTAGGCCGCTGTTGTGGAACTGCTGGGCCTGCCCTGGTTTGATTGGCTGCTGGTGCCGGTGGTGTTTTTCACCGCGATTTTGACGGCGGTGAGCGGAGCAGGAGGCGGCGTGCTGCTGCTGGGGATTATGGGGTTGGTGCTGCCGGTGGCGGTGGTGGTGCCTGTGCATGGGGCGGTGATGGTGCCGCCTAACTTTTTCCGGGCCTATTTGTTGCTGCGCCATGTGGACTGGCGGTTTGTGGGGATTGGCACGTTGGGCAGCGTGGTGGGGGCGCTGCTGGTGGCACCTTTTGCGGTGTGGATGCCGCCGCAGTTGATGCATCTGCTGCTAGGCCTGGGGTTGCTGTTTTTGGTGTGGGCGCCGAAGGGGCGGTTGGATTTTGATTTTCCGGGTAAGGTGCTGGTGTTGGCGCTGGTGACGAGTGTGGTTTCGATGCTGATTGGTGCGGCGGGGATTTTGTTAAGCGCGGTGCGGCGGCGGGAAGGGCGGGACAAGGAGGCTGTATTGGCCGACCAAAGCGTGCTGATGCTGGTGCAGCATAGCCTCAAGGCCGGATTATTGGGGATTATGGTAGGCAGTCTTGCCCCCTATTGGACGCTGATTGCGGTGATGGCGGTGGTGGGGATGGCAGGAACGTGGGTGGGAGTAAATTGGCTGCGCAAAATGGATTTGGCGTGGTTTGATAAGGTGTTTAAAACGGTGGTGAGTGTGGTGGCTTTGGTGCAGCTTTGGCAGGCGTGGCATCTGCTGGTGTTTTAAGCTTTGGTGGCCAGTACTTTATCAATCCGGTTGCCATCGCGGTCAACAATCTCAAATCTCCAGCCTTGATAGGTGATGGATTCCGCCACGTTGGGAATCCGCTGGAATTGCTCAATCATCAGCCCCGCAAGGGTTTGGTAGCTGGCTTTGGTGCCGGGCAGTGGCCAGTTAAGCGCGGTGTGTAGGTCTTCAGTTTGCAGCCAGCCAGCCAGCAGCAGTGAACCATCGGCGCGCGCTACCACCGGGTCTTCATCGGTGGCGATGCTGGTGGCAAAGTCGCCAACAATTGCTTCCAAAATATCGGCGGCGGTCACAATTCCTTCAAAAGTGCCGTGTTCGTCGTAAACTAACCCCATGTGTACGGGTGATTTTTTCAGAATTTCCACCGCGTCCAAGGCATCAATATTGCTAGGGATGACCGGCGCCGGCCGCACCAGTTTTTGTAAATTGGCGGCGGAAAAATCAGTAACATTCAGCAAATCTTTGGCCCAAATAACGCCCAGCATATTATCAATCGTTTTGTTATAAACCGGGTAACGAGAGTGAACACTTTCGGTAAGGATTGCCATGTTTTTTGGTGTTTTGTCGGCCAGATTAAGGGTGTCCACCAATATGCGCGGCGTCATCACCGAGCGCACCGGTTTATCGCCAAGGCGCATAATGCGGTGAATCATGTGCTTTTCACCAGTTTCCAGCACGCCCGAGTGCTCGGCCTCGGCCAGCAGGGTATGAACTTCCTCTTCGGTAACTTTGGCAGCTGCTTGCTTGTCGGTGCCGGTGATGCGCAACACCGCGCGACCCGAAAAATCCAGCACCCACACCAACGGCAGGGTAAGGGTGGAGAGAATTTCCATAAACGGCGCCACTTTGCAGGCCACTTTTTCAGGGGCGCTCAGCGCAATTTGCTTGGGCACCAGTTCGCCTAAAATCAATGAAAGATAGGTAATAACCGTCACCACTAAGCCAACACCGGCAATATAAGCTAAATTTTCGGGTAATCCGCACGATATAAACCACAGTGCCAAACGGTCACCCAGCGTAGCGCCGGAAAACGCGCCAGAGAGAATCCCCACCAGCGTAATGCCAATTTGCACGGTGGAAAGAAACCGCCCCGGCTCGGCTGCCAGTTTGAGTGCGCGGCGGGCACCATGCACGCCTTGCTCTTGCAGCACTTTAAGCCGCACGGTGCGTGAAGAAATGATGGCCAATTCCGACATTGCCAACAGGCCATTGATGAGCGTAAGCACAATAACAAATGAGATTTCAATAAACAGCATAATCCAATCTAACATAAACAGGTCGCCATGGTGCTGCCACTGTGCTGAGATTGCTGGTGAAATGGGCAGATGGCTGGTGTAATAACGCATGGTTGCCTAGGATGCTGCATAAGGAAGAAAAATGATGATGCATTATCTATATTTAGGAATATTGGCGATTGCAATTATGTGGGGAGGCAGCGCAGCACCTCATGCCCAAAGCTTTGTGGCAGATGCTGGGCGCCTGAGCGGCAAAGAAGCCCGCGAAGAAAGCCTACGCGCCAGCCAGCTGGAATTGGTGATTGGCAAGTTGCAAGAGCAGCAGGAGCGCTTGCTGGGGGATATTCGGGCGTTGCAAAGGGCTAATGCGGGGCTGGCCAAGGGGCTGGAAGATGCCAACGCCCGTAGCCAAGCGCAGGCCGATGAAATGCAGCGGTTGCAGAACACCCAGCTGAGCAACATCCAAACCGTGCAAAAGCAGCTCGCTGCCCGCCTTGATATTATGGGCGACAAAGCCACCCTGTGGGGCGATGGCCAGCGCGACTGCAAAGAATTGGGCGCCAAGCACCAGCAGTTGAAGGTGACGGTGAAGCCCGATGGCAGCCGCGGCGTGCGCTACTTGTGCTTTGACGGCAAGGCGCTGCACTTGGGTAGCGAAGTTTATACCGTAGGCGAATAGCCGGTGGAATTGCAGTCCATTTTAGATGCGTTGGCAGTGTTGGGTTGGCCGGGATTTTTGGCCTTTACCGTGTTGTATAATGTGGCGTTGGTGCCGTTTCCTTACGATGTATTTTTGGCCGCCGTGCCGCTGGAAGTAGGGAGTGGCCACTTGGCGTTTTGGTGGCTGCTGGCCACCCTGGGCATGGTGCTGGCGGGGTTGATTGGCCACGCGATTGGCCGCTGGCTCGACCCCCTGGTGCGCCCCTGGCTGTTGCAAAAGCGTGGCTATGCCAAGTGCGAGCGGGCGTTGCGCAAACGTGGGGCGTGGGCGGTGGCGCTTTCAGCGATTACGCCGCTGCCGTTCAGTTTGGTGTGTTGGGCGGCGGGGCTGATGCGCATCAGCCGTTGGCAGTTGGCGCTGGCGGTGGTGGTTAGCCGTGGGCTGCGCAATGCGTTGGTATTGTGGTTGGCCAGTTAGGTAAGTTGTTCAACCGCTGCTTGGGCTACGCACGGCGCCAACGCAAAGCCAACTTTGCCTATTCCCGCCACTGCCCATACTTTTGGCGCTACTTGGCGGAGCAGCGGCAAGCGCGGGTTGCTGATGGGCCGATACCCCACCCAGGCTTCCAGCAGTTTGGCTTCAGCCAGCATGGGCACCAAGGCGCTACCACGCTGCCAAAGTTCGGCGGTGTGTTCGGGGCGCGGCGTGGGTGGTGGTGGGTTGGCGGAGTCGGCGAGCGACAACGTACTGTTTTTGCTACCAATCATCACGCTGCTGTTCCAATCCGGCACCACAAATAGGTTATCCGCTACCACCGGCGCCGCCAGCGGGGAGGGGGGCTGTAAGCGAATCACCTGCCCACGGCTCAGCCGCCATTCGCCCATCATCTGGTGGTTTGGCAGCGGTGCCAGCAAAGCGGCGGTGCCTGCGCCTGCCGCCACGATAATCGCCTCAAAATCAGCGCTTACATCGTCCAGCGCGTGAATGGTTTGGGTGGTTACTTGGGTGCCCTGATGCCGTACATCTTTATATAACAATTCCAACACCACCGGCACATTCAACTGGCGGCTGTTGCCCCACTGGCGGTAAAAACTTTCGGGCGCCACGCCATGAGTGCTGGCCAATTCGCGGGAAATAACGTCCCATTGCTGGATGCCGTGGCGTTGCAGCGCATCCACGGGCCGTTGTAGGCTGCTGGGGGTGAGCATCCCCAGTGCGAGGCTGCTGGCGGAAGGATTGCCGCTGCTGAACAGCGTTACTTGCTTGCCTGCCCGCTGCAAGGCACGGGTGGTAAGCAGGCCGCTGATTCCGGCACCAATGACGGCAATGTTCATAGCGTAATCATCATGAAACCCTCCGCTGCGTCAAGCGCAGCGGAGGGTAGTAGTGGCAATGCTAGATGGTGTCTCGGGCGTGCCCCATGGATTATGCACCTAAGGCCGTTGATTTTTAGGCACAGAGTGCATGATATGCCTTTCACAGCATACCAAGGCAGCTTATGACCCCGACACAGCAAGGATTACGTCCTCGCAAGGCTTTCCAGACCTGCCACTACATGCCCCTGCGCGCAGGGGATGGGATAAAAAGGTATAAGTAAGAGATAGTGCAAATGGTTGTTTAAGCACTCACAGCCGGAGTTGCAGCAGCGGCTTCATCCGCAGCGGCTACTTCCTTGGCGGCTTTGCTTAAAGTAACTGTCACCGGGCCGCGGGGGGCGCGGGTGCGGCCTTCGGCGTTGCTGGCAGCTGCTTGCACAGGTTGGTGCAGGCTGGCTTGCATGGCAATGCCGCTCAGCACCGCATCGGCGCACAGGCGGGCGTAGAGGCTGAGCGCGCGGGTGCTGTCGTCATTCCCCGGCACCATGTAGGTCACGCCTTCGGGGTTGGCGTTGGTGTCGACAATCCCCACCACCGGAATGCCGAGGCGGGCGGCTTCATCCACCGCAATTTTGTCTTGGTGAACGCTCAGCACTACCAGCAAGTCCGGCAGGCCGGCCATGTTCATAATCCCGCCCAGCACACGGCGCAGGTTGGCGCGCTCGCGGGTGCGCATCAGCACTTCCTTTTTGGTAAGGTGGCTCATCGGGTCTTTCACCATGCTGGCATTCACCGGATTTTCGGGGGTGGCGGTGGCCATCATTTCGGCCAGCTTTTTCTGGGCTTCTTCGCTGCCCTTAAAGGCTTCTTCAATGTCTTTCAGGCGGCGGATGCTTTGGCTCACGGTCTTCCAGTTGGTGAGAATGCCGCCCAGCCAGCGGTGATTGACGTAATACATACCGCACTTTTCAGCGGCTTCCAGCGCCACTTGCTGCGCTTGTTTTTTGGTGCCAACAAACAGCACGCGGCCGCCGCGGGCGACGGTGGCTTCAATCGCGGCCAAGGCGCTGTAGAGTGCGGGGACAGTTTGTTGCAAATCAATAATATGGATGCCATTACGGGTGCCGTAAATGCTGCTTTTTAACTTGGGGTTCCAGCGAAAGCTGCGGTGGCCGAAGTGGACGCCTGCGCCGATGAGTTCGCTGATGGTGAATTGTGGCAACGCCATGATGTATTTATCCTTTGTTTGGTTTTGTCATCACCGAAATGCCATGGATTGCTCCACAACCAAATCAATTTCGGCTGATATTTCTGAGTTTATTTGGCTCAGATGGCTGTTGTTTCGTCTAAAAAATCATAAATGTCAAGAGAAAAGGCTGCCGTGTGGCAGCCTTTTCCTTAACTTAAGCGAGATTGGATTAGAACAGCGCGCCTACAGGATCGATCATTTCCCGCAGTTGCTCGTATTTTCGCGCTGCGTCGTGAACATAGTCGGGGTCTTTTTCACGAATCGCTTCAACCACAGCCATGCCCAGTTCGCTTGCTACCCCAGAATTGTCAAGGAGCGAAGCGATGTCGGTATCATCACTCTTTTTCTTGTTACCACGGGATTGCCGCTTCTTGGCGCGGCTGGGAGACTCCAAATATCCCATATGTCCCATCAAAGAGTTGACAGGATTACCCGTAACAACCGTATAACAAACCTTCAACCGCATGTGCTCGTGAATGCACGTGAAGAACTTTTGAATAGCCTTGAAGGTTTCTGGGTCGGATTCCTGATACGACAACACTTTGGCGGGCACCGGATGAGTTATAATGAACAACTCATGCCACTCTGGCTTGAGCTTCAAGATTTCCTTGAAAAGGAGCATTCCCATCTGATTAAGGCTGCCAAAGGCATTGAAGTAGGCAGTCGCAGCGGGGGGAATGGAAACCCTGTCAGAACCAGACGAAGACTCACCGTATTGGGCAGCCTTGATCATAGCCGGGAAGCAGTTAGACATGAAATCCTGATTGTTGCTGAGAATCTCTGCTACCTTGGCGGCAGCAGAGGAAACGGAAGAGTTAGCCATAAAGGCCTCCTAATTAAGATGCACTGGGATAGTCAGTAAGAACGCTAATAGTATACTTTTTGTGTATTTGTCAAGCGGTTGGTGCGATTTCTACCCTCATGTTGCGGGGTAGGGGGGTTGGGTGGGCAGGTTGCGGCTCAATCCAGCCGCCGCCCAGCATAATGCCATCGGTTGTATAAAACACCGCCGCCTGCCCTGGGGCAATGGCTTCTTCGGGCGTGGCCAAAATCACCTCAGCGCGTTGCTGCGGCAGAAAGTGGATCACCCCCGCCACCGGCGTGTGTTGGGCGCGGACTTTGACCATGATTGGCAATTCTTCCGGCTGGGCGGCTCCCAGCCAGTTGAGTTCCTTCACAGTGAAAGATTGGCGGGCGAGGGCGCTACGTGGGCCAACCACCACTTGGTTGGCGGCGGCGTTGATGTTCACCACATACAGGGCTTCGGCGCTGCCGCCGGGCAGGCCTTTGCGCTGGCCGACGGTGTAGCCGACAATCCCTTGGTGTTGGCCTAAAATCTGGCCGTTAATATGGATGATATTGCCGCTTTGGTTGGCTTGGGGGGCGAACTTCTTCACCACCGCAGCGTAGTCGCCGCCCGGCACGAAGCAAATATCGTAGCTGTCCTTCTTTTGGTAGACGTGCAGGCCAAGAGATTTGGCGAGTTCGCGAACTTTGGGTTTTTCTAAGCACCCCAGCGGAAATTCCAAAAACGCCAGTTGCTCGGGCGTGGTGGTGAAGAGGTAGTAGGTTTGGTCTTTTTTGGTATCGTCGGCCATGCGCAGCACCAGCTGGCCGTTCACCACGTCTTTGCGCACGTAGTGGCCGGTCACCAGCACATCGGCGCCCAGCGTTTTGGCCTTTTCCAGTAGTTCCTTGAATTTAATCCGTTGGTTGCAGCGCACGCAGGGGATGGGCGTGGCGCCGGCCAAATAGGTTTCGACAAAGTCATCAATCACCGCGCCTTTAAAGGCGCTTTCCATGTTCAAAACATAGTGCGGAATGCCGATTTTTTGGCACACGCGGCGGGCGTCGTAAACATCATCCAACGCGCAACAGGTGCCAAATTCCTTCGTTTTTCCACCATTGCTGGCAGGCGTATAATCCCACAGTTGCAGCGTCATCCCAATGGTTTTGTAGCCTGCTGCATGGCACAACGCGGCGGCGCAGCTGCTATCCACGCCGCCGCTCATCGCCACCACCACGGTGGTTTCCTGCGGGGTTTTACCCTTAACCAATGGCGGTAGGTTGAATTCCATACCGCTATATAGGGTTATTGCGGCAGGGTGGCAAGGGCACTAAGCCAATAAAATCAATGAAGTCTCTTGACAATATTGTATCCAAACAGCTAGGTTCAGCCCGTTGGCACTCTGCCATCGTCTCACCAGATCGGAGCTTTCCATGTCTAATAACCTAGCGCCAGCGGCCTTTCTTATCGTAAACGCCGCCCTTGGCTTCAGCTTGATACATAAGAACATGCTTGAACTCACAAATGGCTTACTACTCAGCGTTGGCCCGGCTATCTTCTTCGGATTGATCACCTGGGTATCGTTCAGAATGCTAAGCGATATGGAGAAAAAGCCGCCTGCCGATGGGTCGCTCGTGCCTGCTTATACGGGGGTAACCTTCCTTATGAGCGCTCTGTTGGGAATGATGTTTGCGTCATTTTCCATGGGTATCGTCCTTGCTTGGCTCTACAGTGTCTTGCGCTGAGCAAGAACCACAAAACCCAGTTCACGCGTAAAAGCGTGGGCTGGGACTACTTTTTTTCACATAATGCCAGCATCGCCACTAGTCTCTGCATTTCTTCAAACGTACTCCCCCATCCCCAACTTACCCGCACCACCCCAAGGTTGGGCAGCCCCATGGCTGTTAGAACATGGCTAGGTTTATTGCGGCCACTCGAACAGGCACTCCCTTGGCTTACCGCAATACCCTGCAAATCCAGCGCAATCACCATATCTTCGCCATGAATTTTGGGGTGGATGAGCATCCGAACATGCTCGATTTTGGGGGTGTTTACACTCGCAATTTGGAACGGTTTGGGCAGGTTTTGTTCAAGAAAAGTTGCGAATTGGGTTGCGTTTTTTAGCTCTTCCTGCTGCTGGCTGGTGGCGGCTT
>RFNJ01000097.1 GCA_009927255.1 Pseudomonadota bacterium
TGTTTGCTGTTGATGAGTTTTTCATCGTGGGTGGCGATGATGATGGTGGTGCCGAGTTTGTGGAGTTCGGTGAGTAAATGGAGGATTTTGCGGGACATGGCGGCGTCTACGTTGCCGGTGGGTTCGTCGGCGATGATCACTTCGGGCTTATGCACCACCGCGCGGGCGAGGGCGGTGCGTTGTTGTTCGCCGCCGCTGAGCTGGCCAGCGGGTTTTTCGGCCAGTGACGTTAGGCCGACCCATTCGAGCATTTCGGCGACTTCGTTTTGTTGGGTGGGGGTGAGGGGGCCGTGGATGGTGAGGGGCAATTCCACATTTTGGCGCACGGTGAGGTGGGGCAGCAGGCGGAAGTTTTGGTACACCACGCCCAGTTTGCGGCGCAGGTGGGCGCGTTGGCTGCGGGTGGCGTGAGTGAGGTCTTCAGTGTTGAAGGTGAGGGTGCCTTCGGTGGGTTGCAGTGCCAGCGTGAGCAGTTTGAACAGCGTGGTTTTACCTGCGCCAGAAGGGCCGGTGAGCAGGTGAAAGCTGCCGCGTGGTAAGGTGAGTGAAATATTGTGCAGGGCCCAGTTAGAGGGGCCTTGGGGCGTGGCCTGCGTGGCAGGGCCGTAGCGGAACGAAACATTTTGCAGCACGAACATGGTGGGGGAGGATAGTGTTTTTATGCGGGTTCGTCTAGGATGTGGCGTATGTTTACGGTGAATTGCCCGGCGTGTGATGCGCAATACCAATTGGATGAGGCCAAAGTTGGCCCGGCGGGGCGCAAGCTGAAGTGCGCCAAGTGCGGGCATTTGTGGGTGGCGATGAAGCCGGTGGTTGAGGTGGCTGCTGGCGCTGTGGCGGAACAGGCGCCTGAGGTGCAGGCGCGTGAGGGGCAGGCTGAGAAAAGAGCGGAAGATGTGTTGCCAGCGGTGGAGAAGGTTGAGGAGCAAGCGCCGGAGCCAGCGGCAGTAGATTTGGGCGCGGCGGCGGAAGTGGGGCAGCGCGGGTGGTTGGCGTGGTTTTATGGGCCGAACTTGTGGCGGATGTTGGGGTGGGGGTTGATTTTGGCGGGCTTGTTGGCGGGGGGGTGGGTGGTGTGGCATGCGTGGCAAGAGCATGATGATTTGGGTAAGCATCAAGAAGCAGCGGTGGAGGATGTGCCGTTGTTGGCGATGGAGGAGCCAGTGGTGATTCCGCCGCCGCAAGGGGTGGTGTTGCAGGGGGTGCGGGCGGAGTTTATCGGTGAGGGTGACGGTGTGGTGCTGGCAGTGCGCGGGCAAGTGAAGAATGTGGGCGATGCAGCAGTAACTTTGCCGCAACTGCAAGTGGAGCTGCTGGGCCGCGATGGCAAGGTGGCGGATGTGTGGCCAGTGCGCTTGGCGAACCACCAACTGCTGCCTGCGGTGAGTTTGGGGTGGGAGGTGAGCTTTACCAATCCGCCATTGAAAGAATTGGCGGGGTGGCGGGCGGTGTTTGTGAAGTAGACCCATGCGGCTTGGCCGCCTGCGCTCCCTGCGCTGCGCTTGGGGAGCTTTGGCGAGCCAAGCCTTGGTTCACGTGATGGGTTTTTTTATGGGTTATCGTTTTGTCAACGATAGCGAGTGGTGGTAAGGTGTGGGAGTGTTAAAGAAAGGGTTGGATGATGGCGGGGACGAAATTGTTGCTGGAGACTTTGCGTTTGGCCGATGGTGGGCGGGTGGTGTGTGAGGTGAGTGCGCCGGATGGCAGCCGCGCGGTGAGTGTGATTGAGGCGAGTTTTTTTGAGGAGTTTATCGGTGGGCCAAAGGCCGAAATGACACCGCAGCGGCAGAGCCGGATTGTGCGCGAAAATATGGGTTATTTGGAAAGCGAAGCCGAGCGCCTGTGGCGGCAAGGTGCGCGTGAATTGGTGATTAGATAGTTGCGCGGATGATGGTGTTGGTTCCGCTGCTGCTGGTGCTGGGAGTGTTGCTGAGTGCCACGCCAGAAAGCCGCGCGATGAGCGGGGTGGATGCGGGGGCCCCAGCTTTGACCGTGGCGCAAGAGCGGGTGCAGCCTGCGCAGGTGGATGCGGCGGCGGTGGATGGCATTGCGGCGTATTTGCAAGGGGCGATTTTAGACCTGGATGGGCGGCCTGAGCGGGCGGCGGGGAGATATTTAGCTGCGCTGGCGGAAGACCCGGATAACTTGGCATTACGCGGGCGGGCGCTGGAGATTTTATTATTGGGCGGTGATGTGCCGAATGCGGTGAAGTTGGCAAAGACCTTGCCTGCTGTTAACCAAACCACCCTAAGCCGCTTGGCGCAGGTGGTGCAGCTGGGGCAGCAGGGGAAGATTAAGCAATCGCGCAGCGAAATGCGCCGCTTGCTGAAACAGGCGCCGACGCTTTGGCCGTTTTTGTTGACCGACGCTTACTTGCAATATGCCGATGGGGTGAAGCCGGAGGTGTTAGTGCGCCGCTTGAATCAGCTGCCGCTGACGAGTGTGTTGGAGGGGCGGCGGCAGTATCATGTGGGGCGGCTGTGGCTGAAGGCGGGGCAGCCCGCCAAGGCGCTGGCGGCGTTGGCGCGGGCGCAGCAGTTGGAGCCGGCATCGATTTTCACAACCTTGCTGCTGGCAGAAACTTTGGCGCGGCAGGGGCAAGTGGAGCAGGCCACGGCGCTGCTGGCGGATTTTGCGGGGCGTAATCCGGCGGTGGAGTTGCTGATGCCAGACTTGGGGCGTGCACCGTTGCCGCCCTTTGCCGCCAGCACCAGTGATGATTTGGCGGCGGCGGTGTTTGACTTTGGCCTGCTGGTATGGGGCGAGGGGGCGCTGGGGCCTGCGCGGCAGCTGCTGAACATGGCGCTGTGGCTGGCGCCGGAGCAGGGGTATTATCGGTACTTTTTGGCGATTTTGTTGGAGATGGGCGAAGATTGGGATGGTGCGGCGCAGGAATATGCGCGGTTGATGACCGACCCGCTGCTGCATGATGGCGCCAAGCTGCGGCTGGCGGAAGTGCGGATGCGCCAAGGTGATGCGGGCTTGGCGTGGCAATTGATTGGCGAGTTGCAGCGCGCGCGGCCCGCTGCCCATGTGGTGCGGCGCAGCGTGGCGCAGATGGCGTTTGATCGTGGTGATTATAACCGTGCGGCCGAGGAATATGGCTGGTTGATGGACCGTTTGCCCGCCAGCATGCTGCCCGCGGCCAAGGTGGAGTTGCTGTTTGCGCGTGGCGCGGCGTATGAGCGTGACCGCGACTTTGGCCGTGCAGAAAAAGACCTGCGGGCGGCATTGCAGCTGGCGCCGAATAATCCGCAAATTTTGAACTATTTGGCCTATATGTTGATTGAGCGGGGACAGAACTTGGCGGAGGCGTTGGCGATGCTGCAAAAGGCGCATGTGTTGGCACCGCGCGATGGGGCAATTACCGACAGTTTGGGCTGGGCGTATTTTAAAATGGATAAGCTGGGGCCTGCGCTGAAATATTTGGAGTTGGCTGCCGAGCAAGAGCCTGAAAGCCCTGAGATTTTAAGCCACTTAGGCGATGCTTATGCCAAGGCGGGCAGGCTGGAGGATGCGCGGAAATATTGGCAGCGGGCGCTGGATTTGCTGGAAAAGGGCGTGGAGGAGCCGTTTGAGGGGTTTGGGCGGCAGTTGCGGCGCAAGCTTTAGGCGGTGGTGGTGGCCATGGTGCGGTGCGACAGATAGTGTCAGGTTTTTCAGTAGGTTAGGCTGCGGGGGTTGTCTCGCGGTGCAATAAGTATAGCATTTCAGATGTTTAGCCGCTAGATGGCAGTTTTTTAGCGTTTTTGGGATAATAGCGAGAGGTATAAGAAGGTAAGGAGGGCACGACAATGGAACGCCTGATGCTGAAGACCAACGGAAGTGGTTATAAACTGGCCGCTGTGTTTGGAGTGGCACTGATGGTGGCGGGTTGTGCCGGGACGAGTATTCTGCCCAACACCCAAAGCCGTAGCCAAGACAAATGGGCCAGTTATGAGGAAGCTCGCGCCGCCTTTGAGCGCGTGGCGCTGAACCAAACCAGCCGCACTCAAGTGGATAACCTTGGCTTTGCTGCCAAGGATACCCCCAACATTAAGGTGCTGAACTATGTGGAGGTGGCGAGCTTGTTTAGTGCCGCCTTTAAGCCCGAAGACCTGCCCGCCGGTGTGAAGAGCTGCGTGAAGGCCGGTGAAGGATGCTTTGCCTATGTGGTGAAGGCGCAGAATATCCGCGCCGACCGCGTGGGGAGTGTGGGTGCCGACCTCTTCGGTTTCCGCAAGCAAATCCGCACCCATGGGTGGGAATTCCAGGCCACCTTGGTGCTGGTGAACGATGTGGTGGTGTATAAGTTGTGGAGTGGTACGCCGGAGGTGAATACCTTTGAGAAGCAAACCACGCCGCTGGGGCCGATGCAGAACCTTGGGGGGCTGATACCGAAGCCTTTCTAAGTGATACGGCTGACCTAACACAAAGCCCCCAATTTGGGGGCTTTGTGTTGGTGCCTGCTTTTATTAGCTGGCACGTTTGGCGATGATTTCGGTTGCTACGTTGTTGGGCACGGGGGCGTAGTGGTCGAACTCCATGCTGGGGCTGCCGCGGCCTTGCGTCATGCTGCGAAGCGTAGTGACGTAGCCGAACAGGTTGGCCAGCGGCACGTTGGCGCGCACCAGGGTGCGGCCGTGGACGTCTTCGGTGCCTTGGATGATCCCGCGGCGGCTGGAGAGGTCGCCAATCACGTCGCCCATGCTATCTGTCGGCGTGGTGACTTCCATCTTCATAATTGGTTCCAGCAGTTGGGCGCCGCACTTCTTCGCGGCTTCCTTAACAGCCAAAATACCGGCCATTTTGAAGGCCATTTCGGAGCTATCGACATCGTGGTAGGAGCCGTCGAACAGCGTGGCTTTAACATCCACCACTGGGAAGTGGGCCAACATGCCGTTTTTGAGGGCTTCTTCAATGCCTTCTTGCACTGAAGAGATATATTCCTTGGGCACGCTGCCGCCGACGGTGGCGTTGACGAATTCAAAGCCCTTACCGGTTTCATTGGGCTCGAACTTCACCCAGACGTGGCCGTATTGGCCGCGACCACCGGTTTGCTTGACGTGCTTGCCTTCGCACTCGGCGGCTTTGGTGATAGTTTCGCGGAACGCCACTTGCGGGGCGCCGACGTTAACTTCCACTTCGTAGGGTTTGCGGCGGAGGATGTCGATTTTCACTTCCAACTGCAATTCACCCACACCGGCCAGAATGGTTTGGCCGGTTTCTTCATCGGTATAGACGCGGAAGGAGGGGTCTTCGGCCAGCAGTTTGCCCAGTGCCACGCCCATTTTCTCTTGGTCGGCTTTTGATTTCGGTTCAATGCTCATCGCGATTACCGGCTCCATCGCTTTGATGGTTTCCAGCACAATCGGTTTGGCATCGCTGCACAGGGTGTCGCCGGTGCGGGTGTCTTTCATGCCGATGAGGGCGCCGATGTCGCCGGCGCGGATTTCGGTGATTTCTTCGCGCTTGTTGGCGTGCATTTTAACGATACGACCGATACGTTCGGTTTTGCCGCGCACGCTGTTATACACCGCAGTACCGCTAGTGATGACGCCGCTATAGACGCGGACGAAGGTGATGGTACCGACAAATGGGTCGGTGGCGATTTTAAACGCCAGCGCGGCGAGGGGCTGTTCATCGGCGACGCTGAAGCTGACTTCTTCGCCGCTTTCGGTGGTGCCGGTAAGCTTGTTGGGGTCAATTTCGTTTGGTGCGGGGAAGTAGTCCAGCACGGCATCCAGCAGGGGCTGCACGCCTTTGTTTTTGAACGAGCTGCCGCAGATGACGGGGAACATCTTCATTGCCAGCGTACCCTTACGGATGCAGGCTTTGAGGGTTTTTTCGTCCGGCTCGGTGCCGCCCAAGTAGGCGTCCATCGCGGCGTCGTCGAATTCCACTGCCGCTTCAATGAGTTGTTCGCGGTATTTTTTGGCGGTGTCCATCAAATCGGCGGGTACGTCAATTTCGTCCCACTTGGCGCCGAGTTCTTCGCCTTTCCACACCAGTGCTTTCATGCGCACGAGGTCTACCACGCCTTGGAAGCCGTCTTCCTTACCCACCGGAATTTGGATGGGGATGGCGTTGGCGCGCAGGCGCTCGCGGATCATGCTGACGCCGCGGAAGAAGTCGGCCCCCACACGGTCCATTTTGTTGATGTAGCAAATGCGTGGCACGCCGTAGTTGCTGGCGTGGCCCCAGTTGGTTTCGGATTGTGGTTCAACGCCGGAGACGCTGCAGAAGGCGGCGATGAGGCCATCCAACACGCGGACGCTGCGTTTGACTTCAATGTTGAAGTCGATGTGACCAGGGGTGTCAATCAGGTTAATGGTGTGGCCTTTCCACGAGGCGGTGGTGGCGGCGGAGGTGATGGTGATGCCGCGCTCTTGCTCTTGCTCCATCCAGTCCATGGTGGCGGCGCCTTCGTGCACTTCCCCAATTTTGTGCGTGCGGCCGGTGTAATACAAAATGCGTTCAGACGTGGTGGTTTTACCAGCATCCACGTGGGCCATGATGCCAATGTTGCGCATTTTTTCAAAGGGGACAGTACGGGGCATTGCTTTTCTCCGAGTATGGTTTCTACAAGCGGGCGTATAGCTTAGATTTGGGCGGGGTGCAAGGGGGGAGCCGGATGACCGGGTGACAGGGTGACAGGGTGACCGGATGACGGTGATGGGGATGGAAAGGGCCCCCCGCTGCCTGTGGTGCAGGTGCGGGGGGTGGAGGGCTTAGTCGAGTGGGATGAACTCGATGTAGCCCTGACGGTAGACACTGTAGGCATCACCGCGTGAGCGGTGCCCGACACACCGCCATTTTTTACCGTTGGCCATCGTGACGATGGCCTCTCCAGCGTAGTAGCTCACTCGGCCGTTGCGAACGGTCGAGTAGGAGTGGTCTTCGACTCCTGCTTCGAGCGCGAGCCGGTAGGATGGCTCCTCCTTGCGAAGGTCGTTCGCAAGGTCAATGGCCCGACGGGCCAAGGTCTCGAGGGCGGTTGCGGAGAGGCCGTTCAGCGAAATAGTCATAGACAGTCCTCCGGCCCCAAGCGGGGGGCGTGCCGATTGGTGTCCTCACCCCTTGCGGGGCGGGCTCCAATGAGGGCCTCAGCTTCTCAAGGCTGAGACGTAGGCAGGCGCTTAGGCCGTTTTCCCTTGCGGGGTGAAACGGTTGAGATGCGCCTGCCACAATCGGGCGGAGTTTTATCTAGATAGGTGTTGGTGGGGGAAATAGCAAGGGGGGCAATATTCTATGGGTTAAAATGACCTCCAACCTTGCCCCCAACCCCGTTTTCTCGCATAGTACCCACCAATTAAGGCTGCATAGAAAAAACAAACCCCGCATGAACTTCGCCACCCTCCTCCGCAACGCCCGCCAGCAAGACGTGATGCTGGCCATCGGCGTCATCGGCCTGATTGTGCTGTTCTTCGTGCCGCTGCCGGGCTTTTTGCTGGATATTCTCATCGCCGCCAACATTGCCATCGGCATCCTCATTCTGCTCACCGTGCTGTTTGTTAAGCGCGCTCTCGAATTCACCGCCTTCCCCATGCTGCTGCTGGTCACCACCACCTTCCGCTTGGCGCTCAATGTCGCCTCCACTCGCCTGATATTAGAGGAAGGCCACACCAACGCCGCCGCCGCCGGGCACATTATCGAAGCCTTCGGCAACGTCATTATGGGCGGCAACTTCGTCATCGGGCTGGTCATCTTCACCGTGCTCATTCTGGTCAACTTCATCGTCATCACCAAAGGTTCGGGGCGAATTGCCGAAGTCGCCGCCCGCTTCACGCTCGATAGCCTACCCGGCAAACAAATGGCGATAGACGCCGACCTCAGCAGCGGCCTGATCACCGAAGACCAAGCCCGCACCCGCCGCAGCGAACTTGAACAAGAAACCGGCTTTTTTGGGGCGATGGATGGTGCCAGCAAGTTCGTGCGCGGCGACGCCATCGCAGGCCTGATCATCACCGCCATCAACATCGGCGTCGGCATGATCATCGGCACCACCGCCCACGGCATGTCACTCTCCGAAGCCGCCGACCGCTACGTCCTCCTCACGGTGGGCGATGGCTTGGTCGCCTACATCCCCGCCCTCACCATCTCCATCGCTGCCGGTATGCTGGTGTCCAAGTCCGGCACCACCGATGGCGCTGGCACCGCCGTCATCGGTCAGCTCACCACCAACTCTCGCACGCTGTTCATCGCCAGCGGGCTGGTGTTTTTCATTTCATTGCTACCGGATATGCCCCTGCTCCCCTTCTGGCTGCTCGCCGGCGCCCTCGCCAGTGCAGGCCTCTATGCCCACCGCCAAAGCCTCAAACCACCCCCCCTCAGCCCATCCGAAGTCGCACAAAAGCAAGCCGAACAAAAAGCCGCCAGCGGCCCCCCACCCGAACCTCCCTTGGCCAGCCTGCTGCACGTTGATACTTTGCGCCTCGAACTCGGCTACGGCCTACTTGGCCTCATCGATGAATCCAAAGGTGGCCGGATTACCGAGCAAATCAAAGCCACCCGCCGCCAACTGGCGCGAGATTTGGGCTTCGTTATCCCCAGCGTGCGCATTCAAGATAACTTAAGGCTCAAACCCGGCGACTACGAAATCTGGGTGAAAGAAACCAAAGCCGGCGGCGGCACACTGGAACCCGGCATGTTATTGGCAATGGACCCCACCGGCGGCAATGCATCGGCAGTGGAAGGCAAACTCACCACCGAGCCCACCTTCGGCCTGCCCGCCAAATGGATAGCCGATTCCCAGCGCGAAACCGCCCAGTTTAACGGCTACACAGTGGTGGATAACTCCAACGTCATCGTCACCCACCTCACCGAAATCGTGAAGGATAACCTCTCCGACCTGATGAACCGCCAAGAACTGGATAAACTGCTCGACGAACTGCGCCCCAGCCACGGTAAGCTAATTGATGAACTGATGCCCGACAAACTCAGCAAAGCCGTGCTGCAAAAAGTCCTGCAAAATCTGCTGCGGGAACGGGTCGCCATCCGTGATTTACCCACCATTCTGGAAGCCCTGGCCGAAGTCGTCCCCGCCCAGCGTAACCTCACACTGCTCACCGAACACGTCCGCACCCGTTTGGGCCGTCAGCTTACCAGCCAATTCCTCACCACCGACGGCACCTTACCCATCATCAGCCTCAGCCCCGCCTGGGAAAAAGAATTTTCTGAGGCAATTATCGCCCTCGATAAAGACGGCACCGAGCGGCAACTGGCCATGGCGCCGGATAAAATCCAGTCCTTCCTCCGCACCGCGCAAGACACCTTCACCCGCCAGTTCAACAGCGGCAACAGCCCCATCCTGCTCACCAGCGCCCAAGTCCGCCCCTTCGCCCGCCTGCTAACTGAACGCGCCCTCCCCACTGTGCCGGTGCTAGCCCAAACCGAAATCAGCCCCAAAGCCAAACTCCGCACCCTCGCTACTCTCTAGGCCAACATCTAAGCAACAAAAAAACCGGGCAGCAAAGCCACCCGGTTCAAGTGATACTGGAAGAGACGAAAGTCACTTCTTCCAGTTACGCCGCACACAAGCATTCCAGCTTGCTCGCGTAGCAGGGGTCAACCCCTCATCGCTGCGGCAATTCGGCCCCACGTGCTGCTTCCAGCACGCACACTTGATCTTGAATGGCGCCGGATTGGCTTTCTCCGCAGGCCCCGCCGAAGCAGGACCAATCAAGAGCATCATAACTGCAAGGAAGATTCCAAGCATCCAATTCATAGCTTTGCTCCATTGCGCATCGTGTGGATGAGATGAAAAGTTCGCTGTAGATGCGCCATACAGTGTTACCTCAATACAACTAAGTCAACAAAAAGTCAACCAGTAAAACATCTTAAAATCAGCACCTTATATAAAATAGGCTTCATACCCCCTTGCTAATACCCTAAAATAAGCACACACTGCCGCCCAGCGTGGTGCCAACTGCACAGGTGCCCCAAGCACCATCACCACGTTTCACCCCCGCATCAATGGAGAATCAAATGCGGAACCTCGCCCTCGCCTCTGCCTTCGCCCTCGCCACCGCTGTCATTCCGGCATCAGCCACTCCCGAGTGCGTTGCCAGTATGGGCGGTAGTACCAAAGCCAAGAAGTGCTGTGCTCAATCATATGCCCAAAACCCCCCACACAGCATGAACAGCACTGATCGCCGGGAGAAAGTCGCTGCCTGCATGAGACAGCGCTGATTCCAAGATACAACCTCTACCAGCAGGTCACCACCAGGTGGCCTGCTCTCCTTTTGTTTCTTCAAATCCCTTGCTTCCCCCACCACCACTTGCTATCTTATACCCATGAAAAACAAAATCTTTCTGCTCTCACTCATCATTCTTACGTGTTATGTCCAGCTTGGCCATACACAGCCCAACCCGCAATCAGCCTCACCAACCACAATCCCCCTCAATCGCGCCAGCTGCACGCTTGATGCCGCACGCAATATTCCCAATGGCTTTACCGATTGTAAAATTTTTCGCTGGGCCAACGGCCCCTATGCCGGTATGTCGGTCAGTACCTATAACAATGGCCCCAATTTCACCCCCAACGCATCAGCATGTCCCCCCACCAATAATTTCGGTGCCGGTTTTATCCAAGGTACCCCTCGCTGCGCCCGCACTCAGCAAGCAACCGTCGAAGCACCAATTATCCTTCCCGCCGATCGTACCCACATCCTGCGTGTACGCCCAGCCCGCAATATCGCAGAACCAGGTGAATGGGAAGACTGCCAAGTCTTCGGCTATTCCAGCCTGATGGCAGCCAACAACGCGCGTCAACGTAATTTTCACCTGATCAGCAGCAGTTCGCCGGATGGGATTATTCGCATTTCGCCCGACCCCACCAAATGCCCAGCAGGTGGGTATTACCTCAAGGGAGAACTGATCTCACCAAACCATATCCAAGTCGGCCAAACGCGCTATACCATCAATCTAACCGGCCAAATCATTGCCCAAACAAAAAATTCCACAACTCTACCATCCCCATAATCAATATTAGTACACAACACAACTAAAAGCTCCTAGCAGCGCCTTCTCAAGTACTAACAGCCTCCCGATCCCCCACCCTCACCCGCACCCTCACCTGCACCCTCACC
>RFNJ01000087.1 GCA_009927255.1 Pseudomonadota bacterium
TTTTGGGTGAGTTATTTGGGTATGGTTTGGGTATTATTTGGTATTTTTTGTGGGTTTAGATTGAGTAAGGAGAATGTGTGATGGTGCGTGTTTTGGGGGCGAAACGGGGTGCGGATGGTATGCGGGCGGAAACCGACACCATGGGTGAGGTGTTGGTGCCGGGGGATCGTTACTGGGGGGCGCAGACGCAGCGCAGCCGTGAGAACTTTAAGATTGGTGGCGAGCGCTGTTTTGCCTTTAGTGATGACTTTATTGCCGGCTATGCGATTTTGAAAAAAGCTGCCGCCTTGGCCAACGGTGAATTAAAGCTGCTGGATGCCACCGTGGTGCGGGCGATTGCGGCGGCGGCGGATGAAGTGGTGGCGGGGCGGTTGGCAGGGAATTTCCCCTTGGTGGTTTGGCAGACCGGTAGTGGCACCCAGACCAACATGAACTTGAATGAAGTGATTGCGGGCCGCGCCAATGAACTGATGGGGCGCGGGCGTGGTGGCAAGGCGCCGGTGCATCCCAACGACCATGTGAACAAGGGACAGAGCAGCAATGATACTTTTCCCACTGCGATGCATATTGCGGCGGCGGTGAGTGTGGACAAGCGGTTGTTCCCCGCGCTGGTTGAGTTGCGTCGTGAACTGGAGAAAAAAGCCAAGGCGTGGAGCGCGGTGGTGAAGATTGGCCGCACCCATTTGCAGGATGCGACACCGCTAACCTTGGGGCAGGAATTTGGGGCGTTTGCGGCGCAGTTGGCGTTTGCCGAAAAGGCCTTGCGCCAAGCGTGGGAAGGGGTGTTGCCGTTGCCGATTGGTGGCACGGCGGTGGGAACGGGGTTGAACACCCATGCGAAATTCCCCGCGCTGGTGGTGAAGCAGGTGCGGGCGCAGACGCGGGTGAAATTTGGTGAGATGTCGAATAAGTTTTTTGGCTTGGCGGCGCATGATCCGCTGGTGCAGCTAAGTGGCAGCCTGCGCACGGTGGCGGTAGCGGCGATGAAGATTGCCAATGATGTGCGCTTGCTGGGCAGTGGGCCGCGCTGTGGGTTGAACGAGTTGAATCTTCCTGCCAATGAACCTGGCAGCAGCATTATGCCGGGCAAAGTGAACCCAACCCAATGCGAGGCGCTGAGCATGGTGTGCTGCCAAGTGATTGGCAACGATGCGGCGGTGGTAGCGGGTGGGATGCAGGGGCACTTGCAACTGAATGTGTTTAAGCCGCTTATTATTCATAATATTCTGCAAAGTGTGCAGCTGTTGAGTGATGCGTTGGAGAGCTTTCGGGAACATTGTGTGGTGGGGTTGGCGCCGAACCATGGGCAGATTAAACGCCACCTTGAGAACAGCTTGATGTTGGTGACGGCGTTGAACCCGGTGATTGGTTACGACAAGGCAGCAGCGGTGGCGAAGAAGGCGCTGAAGGATAACATGAGCCTGAAAGAAGCGGCGCTGAAGCTGGGATTTTTGGACGCCAAAGCCTTTGATGCAGCAGTGCGGCCTGAGCGGATGATTGGCCCCGACAGCGGTGCGGTGAGCAAGCGGAAGCGCGGCTGATGCGGCTGATACTTTCCCTGATTTTGGCGTTTATTTTGGCAACGGGGGCGTATGCGGGCTTTTGGTGGTTTTCACTTACCTTTAGTGCCAAAGAAATGCGCGGGGTGGTGGAGCAATCGTTACGGGCGCAGAGCTTGAGCTATGGTGAGCCGAGTTGGGTGCCGGACTGGAGTTCGGTTGCGGTGCGTTTGCCGCAGGCGAAGCTGGCTTTTGCGGATGGGCCGGTGCGTGAAGTGCGGATGCCTTATGTGGTGATGGTGAGTGAGTTTTTTTCGCGCAGTGGGTGGCAGCTTTTGTTACCGCCCGAGATGGAGGTGCAGTTGGCGGGTGGTCGCGTGGTGCGGGTGAAATCGCGCGGGGCGGAGCTGGCGTGGTTGGCGGAAGGCGGGCAGATGAGTTTCAGGGCGGGTGAGGTGCAGGTTTTTAATGAAGGTGGTGCCGCGTTGGTGCAGGTGCGTGATGTGATGGTGGAGCGGCGGGCGACGGACCATGGGGTGCGGGTGAATCTGGCCAGCCGCCCGGAAATGAATGGCAGTGAGGGAATTTTGAGTGGCCAGTTGGTGCTGCCGGAGCAGGCGCTGGTGCCGCTGATTGATGCGCTGGTGGCGGGGAATGGTGCGCCCAAGCTGAACAAAATGCTGCTGGCGCTGGTGGACTTTTTGGCGGCGAGTGGGGAGGTGGCGCGATTTGAGAATGTGTCTTTTAAGCATGCGGGGATGAGTTTTGCGGTTTATGGCGACTTGAAAGTGGCGCGGCAGGGGGAGTTTGCCGGTGAGTTGGTGCTGGCCACCGACAAGCGTGAGCGGTTGCTGGACTGGGTGGTAAAGGCACAAGTGGTGGCGCCGCGCAGTGTGCCGGAGAACCTTGGCTGGCGTGAGGCGCAGGTGAGTGTGAAGGAAAACCAGCCGGTGCTGAGGGTGGCGGTGATTCCCGATGCCTTGGTGCTGAATGGGTTGCCGGTGGGGGAAATTCCGCGCGTGCGTGAGGTGGTGGAGCGGTTATGGTAGTGGGGATGAGTGGGGTGCGGTTGGTGGCTTCGCCCAATAAGCGGGCGCGGCGGGGGGAGGAAACATTACGCTTGGTGGTGATTCATGGCACTTGGATGCGTGATGATGCGGCGGCGTTGGCGCGGTTGTGTGACCCGGCGGCGGAAGTTTCATGCCATTATTATATTACACGGAGTGGCGAGGTGATTCAGTTGGTGGATGAGCGCGAAGTGGCGTTTCATGCGGGGAAGAGTGCGTGGCGGGATATTACGGGTAGTGTGAATGGCTATAGCTTGGGGATTGAGGTGGCGAATTCGGGGCCGTTTTTGGAGTATCCCGATGGGCCGCCCGCGGGTGTGGAGCAGGGTAGTGTGGATTGGGCGGCGGCGGAGCGTTATAGCGAGGCGCAGTATGCGGCTTTGATTGGGTTGTTGCGGGATATTTTGCGGCGGAATCCGGGCATTTTACCCGAGGCGGTGGTGGGGCATAGCGAGGTTGCGCCGGGGCGGAAGATTGACCCGGGGGAGCATTTTGATTGGAAGCGCATTAAAGACGGATTAACGGGTTAAAGGATAAAGGGATTAACGGGTTTTGGGCTTGCGCTTCTGCTTGGGTTTGCGCTTGGGGGTGAGGACGAGTTGTTGCGGGAACCAGGGTTGGTCGTCGAGCCAATCGTAGAACTGGTAGCCGTATTTGGTGGTGGTGAACCAGGGCAGAACTTTGGCGAGCAGCGGGGTGAGCGTGGTGTAGATGGGGGCGAGGAGGGTGCCGAGCCAGGTTCCCGCCAGCCAAGTGAGAATGCTGGAAATGGCGGTGGTGAGCAGGGCGATGATGGGGGCGAAGATGCCGCCGACCAGCAGGCTGAGGAGGACCATGACTGCGGCGGTGAGGGTGGCGATGGCGGCGGCGGCGAGGCCGATCAGCGGCAGCAAAATGAACGCGGCGATGAGGCTGAGGATGGTGCCGACCACCGCGCCGATGATGGCGAGCAGGCTGGCCACCACGCTTGAGAGGCCGAAGAGGTTGTGGCCCATCAGGAACAGCGTGAGGGTGAGGAGGGTGAGGGCGAGGAGGAGGTATTCCCAGTAGTGTTTGAGGAAGGTGATGATTTTTTGGTGCATTTGGCAAGTATAGAGGGTGGGGGGGTAAAAGAAAAGAGGCGCTGGTGCGCCCCTTTTTTGCCTGTTGCACCGGTAAGCCGGGTTTTGTTCCCTGAATTGCTTCAGGGTGGCAATCATTCCTCTCAGCGCACGGTTGCCCGTGGCTTGTAGCTGCCGACCCGGGTATCCTGGTATTCCTTACGGTTTACCTTGGCCGCCAACCTTGGCGGATACCCCTATTTGGCATTGCACCCTCTGGCAGGTTGCCGTGCCCCCGGCCTTGCGGCGCGGGGCGGTGGGCTTTTACCCCACCTTTTCACCCGTTCCAATCGGCGTTTTATTTTGGATAAGCGCAGATTGGTGGTTTGTTTTCTGTGGCCCTTTTGATGAGCTTTGGCGTGCTCTCCGGATCTTCTCCGGCCAGTGGTTGTTGGGTGCCCGGACTTTCCTCGGCCCCTTGCTTGCGCTTGGGGTCGCGATTGCCTGGTGCTTGGGGGTTATGGGGCTTGGCGGGGGTTTTGGCAAGGGGTACCGGATGGCCGGATGACAGGGTGACCGGAGTTGTGGGTTCAGGGTGCAGGGTTCAGGGAAGATGGGTTGGGAGCTTTGTGGAGGGTTAGCGACACGGGTGGTGCCGGATAGCCAGCGGGGCCCCAGCATTTACGTAGTGGTAAATGCTGACCCGCTTGGCTTCCGGCACGGAGGCCCTTGGTTTGGGGGCTTTTTGTTGGCTTGGTACTGGGGTGGGCTTTGTTCGGAGTCATTATCACGCGGCCCCGGATAGTGGCTTTGGGCGCCCCGAAATTGCGTAGTGGCAATTTCGGCCTAAAGCACTTCCGGGGACAGGTGCTAATAGTTAGATTTTGTTTTTTGGAGTAGTTTTTGGCAGAGGGGGAGGAGGATGAAGGTGGTTATCAGGTAGGTGGCCATGCCGAAGAAGGCGCACCAGTAGAGGGTTTCTATTGTGTATAGATGGGGTTCTATCCACTGTTGGAGCGTGTTGAGAGTGTGGGTTTGGGGCAGTGGGTTGCCGGGGAGGTGGAGGAGGGGGAGGTTTTCCATGGTTTATACGATGCCTAGCGATAGACGTTTTTGGTGGGGATGCCGACGGGGGTGGCGGTGGTTTCGTCTTTGATCCAGCTATTATGGCTGAATGGTTGGTAGGTGAGGGTGCAGATGTTGGGTTCGTCGATGATTCGGTAAAACGGGCCGCCGTTGATGCTGTGGTCGAGGGTGAGGGCCACGGGGTGGGGCTGGTTGCAGTAGCGGGTTTTGTTGCGGAAGAAGTGGTCGTAGGCGTCGCAGCGGTTGCGGGGGTTGGTGGAATAAAAATTGCGGACGATTTGGCCGTTGATGATGGTTTGGGCGATGCATTGGTGGTTGGCTTCGAACATATAGAGGCCGTAGAAGTTGCCTTCCATGGTGAGCAGTTCGTTGCCACTGATGCGTTTGGGGATGGATTGGCCGAGGCACATCAGCGCGATGACCGCCCAGCCCAGCAGCGAGCCACGGCTGAGCGGAGCTTGCAGTGGGGTGGTGCGGAGCTGGTAGAACAGGATCATGAGGGGTGGGAGGACGATGGTGGGGTAGTGGAAGCCGACCAGCGTGCCGGAATAGAGGTGAAACCAGATGAAGAAGGCATAGACGCTGCGCTGGAGCCACCAGTTGCGGCTGAACAGCAGCCAAGCGGCGAGCATTTCCATGACGATGACCAGGTTGGTGGCGAGTGGCTCCAGCCCCCACGGCACCAGCGGCAGGCCGTGGGTGGTGGCGGTGAAGTAGCTGCCGAGGATCCAGGTGGGGCCGATTTTGGCGGCGGTGGAGAGGAAGTAGCAGAGGACGAGGGAGAGCTGGAGGAAGAACTTTTTGTGGGCGGCGAAGAGATAGAGCAGGGTGAAGAGGGTGTGGTAGTAATCGTAGTTGCCTTTGTAGCTGTAGTTGATGGACATCAGGTAGATTTTGGCAATAAACAGGACCAGTACGGTGGCGTGGGCGGCGGCCCAGCGCTGGGTGAGGGCGAAAAATCCGGCGAGCATGATGAGGCCAAAGAGTGCCATGAAAAATACCGGTTGGGTGCTGCCGAAGGGGCCCATGGTGAGGAAGAACCAATCGCCGCAGCTTTGGAAGAAGGGCCAGCAGGTGTGGCCGCGGTTGAGGGACTCTACCGCGGTGGCGGGGTTGAACTGCCAGCCGTTGAAGGTGGCGAGGAAGCCGAGCAGGATGGCGCCGTGCATTAGCTGCAAGATGGGGTCGGCTTTGATTTCGTGGATTGCGAAGAATTTGGCGTAGGCGGTGGCGAGGCGGGCGTGAAGGGTGGACATGGGGAGAGGTTAGCAAGAAGTGTGAGTGGGGTGAAGGGTGTGATGAGTTAAATTAATGATACAGGGTGCTTGTTGGGTGGGGACGAAGCGAGAGGATTGGTGGGTCCCCGAATGGCCGTGAGGTTGTTGCTTAGGCTTGGTTGGTGCTTTGGCCATTCGAGGACGGGCGGCCTGATGTTGGGTGCTGGTGTTTGTTCATAAGGGGTATTTAGGGGTGTATAGGAGGATTACTCACAGAGTTATCCACAGGGTGGGGTGGGAGATTTATTGGAAAAAATGCATTTTGGTGTTGCTTTATCCCATTTCATCCCATATATTCCCATTGTCACCCAAATGAGACATGGGTGGAACGAAAAAGTTCTTTCGGGGAGACGGGGGCGGCTGAATGAGCCGGCTGCCCCCGCCGAGGGGACGACCACAAAAGCGGGTGACCTTTTGTGGTGTTGTTAACCAGGGGGTGAGGCAGGAACCAAGTGACGGTATTTTTATCTTCTTACCTGAACGGGGTTGATAAAAAAGGCCGCGTTTCGGTTCCCGCCTCATTTAGACAAGAAATGGCCGCGCATTCCCGCCAGACTGTGGTGGTTTATGCGGCGCCGGAAGGAAGGTATCTGTATGGCTGGGCTTATGACGACTTTGTTAAACTTGCTGAAAAAATCCAACAGCTTCCGGCGCTCTCGCCGGTTCGGCAACGGTTGGCGCGGGCGATTCTTGCCGCTGCTCGGCCAGTAAACTTTGACGACGCGGGGCGGATTATGCTGCCCGAAAACCTGCTTGCTGCTAGTGGAATTGCTGCCGAGGCGTTGTTTGCCGGTGAGGGGGAGTATTTTACGATTTGGAATCCGGCGCGGTTTGAGGAGCAAATGATGCTTGATAAGGGCAGTGTTGAGGCGGATTTGGCGGAGTTGGCAGGGGTTTATAAGTAGGGGGGTTGTTTTTTGGCGGGTGGGGCACTATGTATTGGGTATACATAGGAGGGATTTGGGATGGTATGGTTTAGTAAGGAGGATGGTTTCCGCGCTGAGAGGGTGGGGTCGGCTATTTTGAAATTGAGTATTCCTAATGCTAATGCAGGCCTGCTTAGCCAAGAGCTGAATGATTTTACGCAACGCTTGAAGGTTTTTGAGACGGCGGCAAAGCTCCTTTCAGTGAATGTAGAGTTTGGGAGCCCTCGCGAGGAAATCCAAGGTCATGGCAAGCCTAGATGGACACGTTCTTTGACGGTGCAATTGCCTAGTGATGAGGTAAAGGCGAAGGAATATGTGGAGCTTATTAAGAAGCATTTTGGCTTTGATTTTAGTGATTTGTTGCCGAAGGAGGCTGCGGTTGGGGGGGTGGATGTGGGGGCGGCTGAGCGGCGGGTTGCTGAGATGCTGCAGGCGGCTGAGGCGCGGGCTGCGGCTTTGGTTGCGGATGCACAACAGCAGACGGCAGAGATGGTGGCGGCGGCGAAGGCGTGGGTTGAAGGGGTGGAGAAAAAGGCAGAGCAGGTACGGGCGGCGACGGCTAAAGAGCTTGCAAGTGCTCAGGGTATAAAAGCAGCCGTGCAGCAGGCTGCTGCGAAAGCTTTGAGTGAGATTGCTGAGGCGGTGCGCGGTGGGAAGCAATCATTGAGGGATGTTGCTAGTGATGCAATTCGAAGAGTTGAGGATGAGGTGGATGCGGCTTTGGCGGATTTATATGCAGAGCCGGATGTTGAAGAGCCTGTTCAAGAGCCGCGGGTGGTGGGCGAGGAAGGTGTTGACTATGGTGATGCGTTAAAGGATTTATTGGCACGGCAAGGGGCGGCTGTGCAGAAAGCGCAAGAAAAGAGTATGTGGAAAGAGTATCCTGACAATGATACTGGGCCGGGTGATGCTATGCAACAAGATGGTGGTGGGGGGGTTGGGCGGTAACT
>RFNJ01000135.1 GCA_009927255.1 Pseudomonadota bacterium
ATTTGTGGGTTTTCAATCCGTTCCAGAATAACGGGCAGGCCGACCTCTTTGGCTTCTTGGCACAATTGCGCCAGTTCTGACTGGGCAGCTTCGGTGGCGAAGCGCATGGCATCGAAGCGGACGTAGTTAAAGCCCATGGATTTGCTGGCTTGAAGCATGGTTTTGCCGCCGCCGAAGTAATCCACCGCCAAGTGGCCGCCGTTGGCTTGTAAGTCTTTTAATAACTTGATGGCGGTGGCATCGCGCACCACTTCTTGGCTGCGCACTTCAAACGCCATGTGGCGCAGCACCGAGGGGCCGTGGCGGATGAGCTCTTGCAGGTAATTAATCCCATCCAGGCTGGTGGCCGCCACATTCAGCGCCAACGGCGTGGCAGGCACCACCCCGGGGGCAAAGTGATGATTAAGCACTTTGCGAAAAACCGCAGCATCTAGCTTGGGGTTAAGCCCAAGCTCTTCAGTAATCGGTAAAAACTGGCCGGGGGTTATGATGTTGCTTTTGTCATCAGTTAATCGGGCAAAAACTTCATGCATCACTGGTTTGCCGTCATCGGCACGGTAAATAGGCTGATAAAGCAGACTCACACGGTTATTTTCCAGCGCCTGCACCACATGCTTGGTAAGGTTTTTTTGCGCATCTTCTTCAGTTTTAGTTTGCTGAGAATCAGGTTGTTCATCACTGGGTGTGCTGCCAGTTTCGGGGCTAGTTGCAGTGGCTTGAGGAACAAACCGCGGCTTGGTTTTCTTACCCCCGCTACGGTTGGGGGTGCCGGTTTGAAAATCGGCAGCATCGAAGGCGCCGGGGCCGCTCACCAGCGCGGGTTCGGCCGTGGCAGCGGTAAGGTTTTGGCCAACCGCTTTGGCTTTGGCAAACAACGCTTCCAGCGGCAAAACAATTGGCGCCAAGGCATGTAGCGCCGGGGCGGCATAGTGGCTAGCCTGCTGTTGGATTTTTTGGCGCACCGCAGTGGTGGGTTTCCACAAAATGGCGGCGGTGCCAATCAGCAAAAGCAATATGCTCGCAGCGCTAAGCCAGCCGGTGCCATGGGGCGGGGTGGCGGGCATGCCCACTGCCACAGCGGTAATGCTGGGCAGCGGAGTAATAGTAAGCGGCTGGCCCTGTGGCGGGGTAAAGTTCCCATTCAGCGGAAAAGTCGCAGGGGCATTGGCCAGTAGCGTAAAACTGCGGCCACGCGCCTGCCACCACGCCCAGCCGGAGGTATGGGGCAGCAGCAGACCAAGCTGCTGGCTGGCGCTAGCATTTTCACTATTTTCGCCATTATTACTGCTCGGTTGCGGCCACGCGGTAGCCCAGTTTTCAAGGTTAAGCGGCACCAGCAGCAGCACTTTTTGCGGCAGGCGCGCGGGCACCGGCTGCACCAGATAGGCATTGCCGCGCAGCACGCCCACTGCCAGAATACTGGGCTGGCTGCTGCTGAATTGACTGAGACGTTGCAAGACTTCGGTGCTGAGAACCCCTGCGCCTGCGGTTTTGTTGATGGCTTTGCTGGTGACATCAACAATATAAACTTCGGGCAGGCGCTGGGCGTAGGAGAATTCATAGAGCAGGCGCGTAACCGGCGCGCTGGCAAGGCCGCCGGGGAGGTTGAGGCCCATCAGTAGGCGTTTATCCGCTGCCAATTTTTGCATCGGTTCAAGATAGGTGGTAAGCCATGGTTCAATTTGGGCGAGATGTTGCTGGAGGGTTTGTTGCTCGGCGCGGGTGGCTTGGTAGGCAAGGTAGGCGGCGGCGCTGCCCCACAAGAACAGGCCACCGCCCCACAGCAGGCAGAGGAAGAGGGCACGGAGCACCCAAGCCTCCCACGCGGGGGGCAAGGCCAAGGCTTTGGGCAGCGGCAAGGCGATTTTCATAACAACAGTTTAGCAGGTTGGGGTGGTGTGGCCAGATAGGGTGATGGAATTGTGGGCGCGGTTTATGCGGGTGTTTTCAGGCGTAAACTTAATGAGTGAATCTGGCCTTGTTGCCAGGCTTCTTGGAACAGGGCCATGACTTTGCGATGGCGGGCCATGCGGGCCATATTGGCGAAGCCTGACCACGTGACGGTGATGAGATAGTGGCCGCCGTGGTGGTTAACGTCGTGGTTGTGTTCAAGGTGTTTGTGGGTGTCGTCGCGGACAGTCACCACTGCCCCCGGCAGTGCGGTGGTAACAATCTGTTCAAGCTGGCTAGCGGTAAGCTGTGGCATAGGTTAGATATAGCGCAGATGATGAAAATTGCCAGCTGGAACGTAAATTCACTGCGGACGCGCTTGCCGCATGTGCTGCGTTGGTGGCAGCAGCACCAGCCCACTGTGCTGTGTTTGCAGGAAACCAAAGTGGAAGATGGGTTATTTCCACACCAGCCATTTACTGAACTGGGCCTGCATGTGGCGCGGCATGGGCAGAAAAGCTATAACGGCGTGGCAATCATCAGCCGCTTGCCGTTGCAGGATGTGGCGTTGGGGTTTAACGGACACAATTTGGAAGAACAAACGCGCCTGATTGCCGCCACGGTGCAGGCGGCGGGTGGGCCGGTGCGTATTTTAAGTGCCTATGTGCCCAATGGCGAGAGCCTGACCAGTACCAAATTTGCGTTTAAGCAGGCGTTTTATCAGCATTTAACGGCTCATGTGGTGGCGGAGCGGGCGGTGCATCCGCGCCTGGTGTTGGTGGGGGATTTTAACGTGGCGGCGGATGAGCGCGATGTGGCCAACCCTGCCCGCGCCGCCAAGGATGTGCTGTTTACGCCGCAAGAGCGCCAGTGGTTGGCGGATTTATGCCAGCAGGGCGGCTTGCACGATGCACTGCGGTTGGTGGACCAAACGCCGAACCTCTACACGTGGTGGGATTACCGGACTTATGGGCGCAGCCAGAATAATGGGATGCGGATTGATTATGCTTTGGTGAGTGAGGCGTTGCGGGGGGCGGTGCGGGGTGTGGTGCATCATGCGGCAGAGCGGGGGATGGTGCAGCCGAGTGACCATGTGCCGGTGGTGCTAGAAATAGCCACCTTACCTTAACAATCAATACCGATGTAAATCGTCAACCTAAAATACTATCGCCGCCGTTGCGGTGGCCGGTGCTGATTTCCCGCCGGCGGCGTCATCGGCGTACCATCGGCATTCATCGGCCCGCCTTCTTTTTTGCGGAAGGTAATCCGGCCCTTGGTCAGGTCATACGGCGTCATTTCCACCGTCACCTTGTCGCCTTCCAAAATCCGAATGTTATTCTGGCGCATCTTGCCACTCACATGGCACAGCACGGTGGGGCCATTTTCCAACTTAACGCGAAACAAGGTGTTAGGCAGCGACTCCGTCACCACCCCTTCAAATTCAATAACATCAGCTTTAGCCATGGCGCATACCTAGCAGATTGTCACCACTCACGCAAGGCTACCGACCCAAAACCTGCAAAATAGACCCAAAAACCGTATCAATCCCCTCCATCCCATCAATGTGGGCCAAGCGGTTTTGCGATTCGTAGTAGCCAATCACCGGCGCAGTTTGATTGTTATAAACATCCAGCCGGTGGCGCACCACCTCAGGGTTATCGTCTTCACGCTGAATCAACGGCTCACCCGATTCATCACAAAAGCCAGCCTTTTTTGGCGGGTTAAATGTCTTGTGATAAACCTTTTTGCTATTGGGGGCATAAAGCCGCCCCGCCCGTCGCTCAATCAACTGCTCATCATCCACCGCCAGCTCAATCACCTTGTCCAGCTTCAGGTGGTGGTTCTTTAGCCATTCATCCAGTGCCTTGGCTTGGGCCACGGTGCGTGGGTAGCCGTCCAAAATCACCCCATTGGCGCAGTCAGGCTGGTCAAGCCGCTCAAACACCAACTTATTCACCAAATCATCCGATACCAAATCCCCTGCATCAATCACCGCTTTCACCTGCTTGCCCACGGGCGTTCCGGCGGCAATCGCCGCACGGAACATATCCCCCGTGCTAAAGCCCGGTATCTTCAGTTCCTCCACCAACTTCGCCGTTTGCGTACCTTTGCCCGCACCGGGGGGGCCAAAGAGAACAATCACCATCAGCTATTTCCTCCCCCCTAACAAGCCGCCGCCCTTGCCGCCACGCAGCGCGGTTTTCTTCAGCAGGCTTTCATATTTTTGCGCAATCAGTGCCGATTGAATCCGCGCCACCGTATCAATCGTCACACTCACAATAATCAGCAAGCTCGTGCCCCCAATATAAAAGGGAATGGTGCTATCCCGGTGCAAAAGGTCTGGCACCGCACACACAAAAGCCAAGTACAACGCACCCAAAGCAGTTAGCCGTGTTGCAATGCTATCCAAAAAGCTCGCCGTGCTCGCCCCTGGCCGAATCCCCGGAATAAACGCGCCCGACTTCTTCAAATTATCTGCCGTTTCTTCCGGATTAAAACTCACCGTCGCCACATAAAAGAAGCTAAAGAAGATAATCAGCGCCACGAAGATAGCGAGATATATCGTCTGCCCCGGGCTCAAATATTGCCCAATAAACTGCGCCCACGCTGCCTCCGGCGCATACGATGCCATCGTCACCGGCACCATCAGCAGCGCACTGGCAAAAATCGGCGGAATCACCCCCGCCAGGTTCAGCTTCAGCGGCAGGTGGTTGGCGTCCATGTTCACCGCGCCAAACATGCCTTGGCGCTTGGGGTATTGAATGGGGATTTTCCGCACCGCCGTCTCCATGTAAACAATAAACAGAATTGCCGTAATGGCCCCCACAATAATCGCCAACACCACAAAGCCCGAAAGCGCACCCGTGCTCGCCAAGTTGGCAATCTGTGCAATCGTTTTCGGTAGCTCCGCCACAATTCCGGCAAAAATCAGCAAGCTAATACCGTTACCAATCCCCCGCACATTAATCTGCTCGCCCAGCCACATCAAAAACAGGCTACCGGTCGTAATCGTCAGCGCGGTTTGCAGCTGGAAAGCAAGTCCCGGATTCATCACCAGCGGTGTCACTTCCCCCCCCACCATCGCAGTTTGGTGCATAATGCCGGTGGCAAGGCCAAAACCTTGGGTAAACGCCAACACCACCGTCAGGTAGCGGGTATATTGGTTCATCTTGCGGCGGCCCACTTCGCCTTCTTTCTTCAGCTCGCCCAACGCCGGATAACTCGCCGCCAGCAGCTGAATAATAATGCTCGCGGTAATATACGGCATAATGTTCAGCGCAAAAATCGCCATTCGGCTCAGCGCCCCACCACTAAACATATTAAACATCCCAAACAAACCAGTCTGCAGGTTGCTCTGAAAACTCGCCAGCGCGGTCACATCCACCCCCGGCAGCGGTACATGGGTACCAATCCGATAAATCACAAAAGCCAGCAGCACAAACAAAATGCGGTTGTGCAAGCCCTTGGCTTTGGTAAGCAGTTCAGCAATTTCCGATTGTGAGCCGAGGCCAGTCGATGCCATGGGATAAGGTTCCCTTTTTTGATTAATACCTCTGGCTTTTAGCGGATTGAGAGATAAGGCGCAAGGTTTTGCTGGTTAATTAAGCAATAAGCACCCAAAATCTATACATCAAAGAGGTTAAGCTAAATTTCAAACACTAATAAAACCTAGCTTTATAACTACTAAAAAAAGACCCGCAGGCCTTTTTAATTTAACTATTTAACAATGCCAACCTCGATATCTTCGGCATAACCAAAAGTATCATCAACCTGAGAGTAAACGAGCTTAGCAATGTCAGAGTGTTTAACATCATACCCAACAGTCTTCGCAACAGACAAAGTAATTATAACAAGTTTCTGTGCAATTTCATTTGCCGTTGCTTCATCAGGAATAGGTTCTTTACGGCTTTTTGCTCGACGAGTATAGTGCTCTAAAGCTAAATCATGAACTTTCTCCACACAACTTTTTTGAGCCTCTGTTAAGCCCAAACGATTATAAACACTCATTTTATTTGCTCCTGTTAGTTTAGCTTTCTCTAAGTCTTGCTTAAAACATAGTACTTCATCTAAATAATTCAAGAGCTTTAAACACGAAAATCACAAAACTTAGTAATCAATATGTTGAAAATAAATGAAAAAGACTTTATTACGAAGATGTACCAACAAAGGACAAATTCGTTAAAGTCTATCGGGTATTAGTGTTTAGCTAAGAGCTTTATACTCCACCGAAGTTACCTCAAACACCCGCTTCCCCCCCGGCGCCTGAACAGTAACTTCATCCCCCACCGTCTTGCCCAGCAGCGCCCGCCCAATCGGGCTACTGGTGGAAATCAACCCCCGCTCCAAGTCCGCCTCATCTGCCCCCACCAACACATAAGTCACCGCTTTGTCGGTATCAACATCCACCAGCTTCACCGTGGCCCCCAGCATAATTTTGCCACCCTTCAGCTTGGTCGGGTCAATCACTTCAGCGCGGGAAAGCTTGCTCTCAAGTTCCTGAATCCGCCCCTCCACAATCCCCTGCCGCTCTTTGGCCGCATGATACTCCGCATTTTCCTTAAGGTCGCCATGGCTGCGCGCCTCATCAATCGCCACCGCCAACGCAGGCCGCTCCACCCGCTGCAACTGCTTCAGCTCGGCACTCAGCCGCTCATAACCATAAATCGTCATTGGCACACGTTCCATCGCGCGTCCTCCCTTGTCCCCATTCGTCGTTTTTTGTGCGGTCTACTTTCAATTTGCACAAAAATAAAAAGCCCTTTTAACAGGCTTGAAATATTTAACCACATCCGCTCCCCAAAATCAAGTTTTTTATGCTATCCTTCTGCTCCAAAGGGAAGAGGAGAAGCAAGCGGCCATGCCAAC
>RFNJ01000014.1 GCA_009927255.1 Pseudomonadota bacterium
GGTTAAGGGGCGAAGCCCCTTACGGCCCTTGGGCCGTCATCCCAGCGAAGGCTGGGATCCAGCTTTTCTGAATCTGCCATTAACCCATGCAGTTATCTACATATTCGCGTTTGGCCCAATCAACTATGTGCCTGCCTAACCGCTTGACAACCCCCCGATTATCCGCCACATACGCTGCGTGCGCGCCCGTAGCTCAGCTGGATAGAGCGGCAGACTACGGATCTGCAGGTCATGGGTTCGAATCCTTTCGGGCGCGCCATTCTTTCCCAAAGCCCGCATCTCATTCCCGAAAGGAACGGCCCGACAGAGTATTTACCAAGTTTGAGCTGCGTTACCCTACTTTTTAGGCAAGGGCGGCGGCGATGAAGGCGCTGAAGAGGGGGTGGGGGTGCAATGGTTGGGATTTGAACTCGGGGTGGTATTGCACGGCGATGAAGAAGGGGTGCTTGGACTTTGGTAGTTCGACGATTTCGGCCAGGTGAGGGTCGGTTGGGCTAACACCGCTGAAGTGGAGGCCAGTTTTTTCGATGGTTTCGCGGTAGCGGGGGTTGAATTCGTAGCGGTGGCGGTGGCGTTCGGTGATGACCAAGGCAGAGGATGTGGTTGGTTTTGATTTTTTGCTGCTGGTTGCGTTGGCAACTTGCTGCATGGTTTGGCTGTGGAAGGTGGTGGCGGTGCGGTAGGTGGCTTCGGCCAATGAACCTGCGGCCAGTTGAGCGGGGTAGGCGCCAAGCCGCATGGTGCCGCCCAAGTTGCCGTTTTCGGTGCGGTACATTTTTTCGCCTTGGGGGGTTTGCCATTCGGTCATTTGGCAAATGATCGGGTGCTGGGGGGTGCCTTTTTCAGCCGCGAATTCGGTGCTGCCAGCGCCTTTGAGGCCCGCCAGATTGCGCGCGGCTTCCACCACCGCCATTTGCAGGCCCAAACAGATGCCGAAGAAGGGCACTTTGTTTTCGCGCGCGTATTGGATGGCGCGGATTTTGCCTTCGGTACCGCGGGCGCCGAAGCCGCCGGGGATGAGGATGCCAGCGGCATTTTTGAGGCGCTCGCGCAGTTCGGCGTCGGTGGATTTTTCCAAGGCCTCGCTATCCACAAAATCTATTTCCACCTTGGCATCGTGGGCGAAGCCGCCGTGGAGCAGGGCTTCGTTCAGAGACTTGTAGGCATCGCCCAACTGCACGTATTTGCCAACGACGGCGATTTGCACGCTCTTGGGAGGGTGCGACATGATGCGGCTGATGTGCTGCCAGCGCATGAGGTTGGGCTTGGGGGCTTCGAGGCCGAAGTGTTGGAGCACGGCGTCATCCAGCCCGTGCATGTGCAGCGTAACTGGCACGCGGTAGATGGTGTCGGAATCGGGGCAGTTGACGACGTGGCTGCTGGGGAGGTTGGCGAAGAGCGCGATTTTGTCGAGTTCGGGCTGGGGGACTTCGACTTCGCTGCGCACCACGACCACATCGGCTTGGATGCCCATTTGTAGCAGTTCGCGCACCGCGTTTTGGCTGGGTTTGGTTTTGATTTCGCCCACGGCCTTAAGGTAGGGCGCGTAGGTGAGGTGCAGGAAGCAGCAGGTGGGGGTTTGATTGCCGTTTTGCTTTTGTTTCAGCTGCTTTTTCACCGCGTATTGGCGAATGGCTTCGATGAAAATGGCGCCTTCGATATCGCCGACTGTGCCGCCGACTTCTATCAGGGCGAAGTGGGCTTTGCCTTCGGTTTGGCTGATGAAGTCCATGATTTCATTGGTGACATGCGGCACCATTTGCACGGTTTTGCCGAGGTAATCGCCTTTGCGCTCGCGGTGGAGGATATTCCAATAGACTTGACCAGCGGTGATGTTGCTGCTTTTGCTGGTGGGGACGCCGGTGAAGCGTTCGTAGTGGCCGAGGTCGAGGTCGGTTTCGGCGCCGTCGTCGGTGACATAGACCTCGCCGTGTTGGAAGGG
>RFNJ01000137.1 GCA_009927255.1 Pseudomonadota bacterium
CGACATGGTGCCGGGGTCGACGTTCAGGTAGGGGTCCAGCTTTTGCTGCGTGACGGTGAAGCCGCAGGCTTGCAGCACGGCGGCAAGTGAACTGGCGGTGAGGCCTTTGCCCAAGCTGCTCATCACCCCGCCGGTGACGAAGATGGTGTGGGTGGTGGTGGGAGCGCCTTGGGGAGTGGTGGGCGTGGCGCTCATGGGTTAGTTTCCTTCTGGTTGGCCTGTTGGGCTGATGATGGTTGGAGAGGGTTCAACTATGGTGGTTGTGGGCGAGACTTCGGCAGTTGGGATGGCGGGGGGCGTGGCGGTGGCGCTGTGCTCGGTCATCACGCTGGTGCTGTGGCTGCCGCCTTTGGCGATGACGGCCATGATGAGGCAGAAAATGAGGAACAGCGCGGCGAGGATGCTGGTGGGGCGGGCCAGGGGATTCCGAATAACCGGCTGGCTGCCGCCGCCGCCGGTGCCGCCGAACATGCCGCCGGAGGCAGGGTCGCTCCGTTGCAGCAAAATAAGCACGATGAGGGCGATGCAAATGAGGGTGTTGAGGGTGAGGAGGAGGGACATCATGGGGTGGTTTTAGCGGGTTGGCGGTAAGCCGTCAACTGTTTGGGGGCTGTTTGGGTGGCGTTTGTGTGGGCAGAGGCGTTGAGGCAGGCGGTGGTTTGGGGTATGGAATGGGGGATTGATGGGAGAACATGCGTAATGTTGCAGTTTATGAGGAATATTGGTGCGACGCTGACCAGCCGGATTTTGCTGGGGTTTTTGGCGTTGGCGTTTGTGATTTGGGGGATTGGCGAATACGTGCGCCCGAGCAATGCCTTGGCGGCGGTGACAGTGAATGGCGAAGATGTGGGCGTGCGCTGGCTGGAAGAGAGTTATAAGCAGCGCTTGGGCATGGTGGAGCAGGCGCTGGGGCAAAAGCCGAGTGACGCGGAACTGGCGCAGTTGCAGCTGGCAGAACGGATTGTGGCGGAAGCGATTGGGCGGACGGTGTTGCGCCAGACTGCGGCCAATTTAGGGCTGGTGGCGGCGGTGAAGCAGCTGCAAGAGATGATTGCAGCCAATGAATTATTTAGAGGTGAGAATGGCACGTTTGACGCCACACGTTATAAGGGGATGCTGGCGCGGATTGGCAAAACGCCCGAGCAATTTGAGACCGAAATGGGCCGCGAGTTAAGTGTGCAGATGCTGGGGCAAACGGTGAAGGTTGCGCCGGTGGCCGATGCGGTGGCAGCGCCGTTGGCCGCCACCGCCAATGCTAAGGTGACGCTGGAGGTGGCAACCGTGGCGCCGCGTGCGGCGGCAAGTGCGGGGCAGCCGACGGCAGAGGAATTGCAGCGGTATTATACATTGAATGAGCAAGTTTATCGCACCGCTGAAAAGCGCGACTTGGCGGTGGTGGAGCTGAGCCGTGCGGCGGTGAGTGGGACATTGAGCATCAGTGATGCGCAAATTGCCGAAGCCTACGCAGCCAACAAGGCGGCTTATGCGCTGCCCGAAAAGCGCGTGGTGCGGCATATTTTGTTGCCGAATATGGATAAGGCGCGGGCGGCAGCGGCGGAGATTACCGACCAAGCCAGCTTTGTGGCGGTGGCCAACCGTTTGAGCACTGACCCGGGGAATGTTCAGGGTGGACAAAAGCAGGGTGGCTTGCTGGGCAGTATTGCGCGCAGCGATGTGGTGAAGGCGTTTGGCGATAGCGCGTTTGGGCTTGAAGTTGGTAAATTAAGTGCGCCGGTGCAGACGCCGTTTGGGGTGCACCTGATTTGGGTTGACCGCATTGAGCCAGCCCGTGAGCGCACCTTGGCCGATGCACGTGAGGAAATTAAGGCCCAGCTTTTGGCGCAGGAAACCGAAGATGTTCTGGCCCGTTTGCTAGAGCAAGTGGATGCCAAGCTTGCCGCGGGTGAGGAATTGCCGAAAATTGCCGCCGAGGCGGGGCTGAAGGTGGAGCGCGTGGCGCAGGTGGTGGCGGATGATCCGCGCTTGCCCCCTGCCTTGCTAGATATGGCGTTTGCCACCGGCGAAGGCCAAGTGGGGGCGCCGGTGGGCTTGAATGATGGTGGTGCCAGTTATGTGCTGGTAGAAAAAATTGTGGTAGCGGATTTGCCCAAGCTGGAGAACATTCAAGACCAGGTGATTGTCGACTGGCAGGCCGCCAGTGTGCAAATGGCCGCCCAACGTGATGCCGACAAAGTGCTGGCCAGCGTGCGTGCGGCAACGCCGCGCAGCATGGCCCAAGCGGTGGCGCAGGCGCAGGTGGCGGATGTTCAGCTTGGCACGTTACGTTTTAGCAACTTGCAAGAGGTGCCGGAGTGGTTGCAGCCGCGCTTGCTGGATATTTATCCGCTGCCCGAAGGCGCGGCGCTGCCGCTGGCGGTGCGTGCGCCGGATGGCTGGAAGGTGATTAAGCTGGCCAAGCGTGAGCTGGTGGCGCCAGATGCCAAGGGGTTGGCGGCGGCGGCGGGGGTTTATCGCACGCAGTTGCAGGCGGATATGGAAGGCTTGGTGGTGGCGCAGCTGGAGCGTGAAAGCGCGATTGAGTGCCACCAGCCCCGCTTGCGGCAGATTTTTGGCCGCGATGTGCAGTGCGAATAGGCTAGCCCATGCTGCGGCGCCGCTGGCTGCTGAACGTTTGGTTGGTTTTGCTGCTGGTGGCAGGTGGAGCGACTGTGGCAGCCGAGAAGAACGGGGTGTTGTTGGTGTATCGGGCCGATAACAACTGGGTAGCGCCCGAGGATAACCAGCCGCTGCGGCACTTAATGCGAGTGGCCAAGGGCGGGGTTTACCAATTCACCGTGCAGTTGCCCGCCAAGGGGCGGGCCAAGAGTGCCGAGCGATTGGAGGTTTTGCGGCAGATTTTGAGCAAGGCGGCGGGGCGGGCGGTGGTGATTGAAGAGATTGCGGGGAGTGCCAGTGAGGGGATTTTGGTGGGTTACTAAGATTTTTATTCCGGGGTGGGGATGGGGTCGGTAAAGGGATTAAGGGTTTTTAGAATTTGCTGGAAGAGTGGCTGGAAGGGGTGGTTTTGGGTGGCTTTGGTGGGGTGGTGGCCGCTGTTTTCAAGCTGTAGCAAGGTTCCGTAGCGGGCTTGGGTGATGGCGGTTTGCACCATTTGCTGCTTGGTGGTGTGCGGGGTTTGGGCCTGCTGGCGCTTGGTGATGTGCAGGCTGTTGGTACCGTAACGTTGGTGCAGGCGGGCTTTGGTGGTTTTCTCAGAAGCGCTCACCAATAACACGTTGTTGTTGACGATGGGAAGCCAGCCCGCTTCGGCGAGGGTTGGTGCATCCACCAAAATCAAACCTTTTTTGCCGCGTAGGGTTTGGCGGAGCAGCACGGTAAGTGGGCCATACAATGTATCTTCAAGGAACGTTTTGGCGGCAGGGTTGGCGAAGACTACTTCCGCGAGTTTTTTGCGATTAATGTGCGTGCTGTTGGGTTGCAGCACATTGGCACCGTAGTGGCTTTGCATCTGGTGGGCAATTTCGATGCGCGTGCGGGTGTAGAGCGGTTCGGGGCAGGCTTCGTAGATGGCGTGGACGAGCTTGTCGGCGTCGATATGGTGGGCCTGAATATTCTCTGCTTGCGCCAGTTTCATCAGCTGCTGGCAGACGTGGGTTTTGCCGCTGCCGGACAAGCCGGTGACGCCGAGGATGAACTGCCCAAGCATCCGCGCCTGCACCGCATGGCTGCTGGCCAATGGCGCCATTTCGGCGGTATCGGCTTGTTCTTGCAGGGCTTGTTTGAGCAGGCTGGAGCTTAAAAACGCTTCGGCGGGTTTGGAGGGGATGTAGAATGGGGTGACGTTGAGGCCTTCGTGTTGGCGCCAGGCGAAGAAGTCTTGGAGGAAGTTTTCGTCCATATCCTTCCCGCTGCGTAGGCCGCGGATGACCACGCGGATGTCTTGCTCGGCCAAGAAACGGGTGAGCAGGCCTTCGAACGCTACCACCTTGACATTGGGCAGATGGGCGAGGGTTTGGCGGGCGAGGTGCAATCTTTCGCTGATGGTGAAGAGATACTTTTTGTTGCGATTGACCCCCACCGCAACGGTGAGCTGGGGGAAAACGCTGGCGGCTTGTTCGATCAGGCGGATGTGGCCCCAGGTGAGGGGGTCGAAGCTTCCGGGATAAGCAGCAGTAGTCATGGCGATAAACTAGCAGTTTATTGCCCCGCAGCAAGCAGAAAAAACAGCACCTACGGCACCCAATTAGGCGGCGAGCGTTTGCAGAAAGTTGCGGATGAAGGGGATTTGGGCCTGTTGCTGGGCGGTGATGGTGGTGCTGGCGAAGGCGGCGGGGGCTTCTACGGCGTAGCGCGCGGTGAGTTTATGCGCGATGGTTTGGTAGAGTTCGCGGTGGCTGCGCATGGTGGCGCTGGCGGGGGAGACACCGGCAACCGTAGCGAACTCCATCAGGCTTTGGCTGAGGGTTTGGAGTAATTCTTCGGCTTGGCTGGCGTTGGTGATGAACAGTTCGGCCATCAGCACATAGTCTTCGGTTTGGCGGGCGGTGAGCGGAGTGATGCGGCGCAGCACATTGTGCAGCCAACCTTGGCGGTAGGCCTTGCCCAAGCATTGCAACTTAGCCAAATTCAGCTGATGGTCTTCGTAGGCATCGAGATTGACTTTGGTGCCGGCGGCAAGTTCGAGGCTGCGTTCGATGAGACTGGTGACCATGGGATACCCCTTCATTTATATTCTTGAGTAAGTATTGGGGGATTTGGGTAAACTAGCTAGGGGGTAGGTGTGCGCTGCACCATATGATGTTGGACATTTTATAAATTATTCAGGGTTTTGGCTTGGGTTCGTTAGATAGCTTGGACTTCGCGGATGTGGTCGGGGAGGTGTTGGCGGAGCATGGTTTCGACGCCCATTTTGAGGGTGGCGGTGCTGCTGGGGCAGCTGGAGCAGGCGCCGTGGAGTTCAAGAAACACCACGCCGTTTTCGTAGCCGCGGTAGGTGATATCGCCGCCGTCGTTCGCCACCGCAGGGCGGATTTTTTCATCGAGCAGGCTTTGGATTTTGGCCACCAATTCCGGGCTGGTGGCGGTGTCGCCCAGCATCGGGGCATCGGCGGGGGCTTTGCCTTGCAGCACGCTTTCGCCCGATTCAAAGAAGGCTTCCAGTGCGGGGGCCAAGTGTTCGTTGATGGCGCCCCACATCACGCCTTCAACACGGGTAACGGTGAAGAAATCGGCACCGATAAACACGCCGGCAACACCCGGCACGGCGAAAATACGGCGGGCCAGCGGGCTGCGGGTTTGCGCGCTTTCGGGTGTGGGGAAATTGGCCGAGCCGCCGGGAATGAGGAGCCGCCCCACCACATATTTCAGTGAATTGGGGTTGGGGGTTTTTTCGGTGCGGATGGTGAGCACGTCGTCTTCGGTAAAGGCCATGCGATTGTTTAGTGCGGGGGTGGGGATTTGTCAACGCGTTGTGGGCGCTATTGTTTGCAGCAAACTATCGGAGCGGAGAAGGGAACCGGAGCGAAGCGGAGGACCCCTTCACTTTTATGAAAATTGGAGCGGGAGAAGGGAATTGAACCCTCGACCCTTACCTTGGCAAGGTAATGCTCTACCTCTGAGCTACTCCCGCGCTCCGTTTAACAGTTCGGCTTATAGCGGGTTTGAAAGAGGCCTGCAAGTGATTTTATGCCAGGGATTGGTGCCAGGCCCAATCGGTTTGGATGATGTTTTCGAGGCTGGAATTTTTGGGTTGCCAGTTGAGGATTTTTTGGGCTTTTTGGCTGCTGGCGACGAGCTGCGCGGGGTCTCCCGCACGGCGGGGGGCGGTGGTGTGGGGCACGGGTTGGCCGGTGACTTTTTGGCAGGTGGCGAGCACCTGCTGCACGCTGTGGCCTTGGGAAGTGCCTAAATTGAGGGCAAGGGTGGTGGCGGGGGCGGCTTGGAGGAGATGCTGAAGGGCGAGGACGTGGGCGTCGGCGAGGTCGGTTACATGGATATAATCGCGGACTGCGGTGCCGTCGGGCGTGGGATAATCCGTGCCGAACAATTGCAGCGGGGGGCGTTGCCCCAGCGTGGCTTGCAGGGCCAGTGGGATGAGGTGGAACGGGGTTTGGCGTTGGTAGCCGAGGTTGGCTTCGGGCGTGGCGCCCGCCGCATTGAAATAGCGCAGGGCAGCGCTGCGGAATTGGTGGGCGGTGGCGAAGGTTTGCAGCATGGTTTCGACCATCAGTTTGCTATGGCCGTAGGGGTTGATGGGGTGTTTGGGGGCGTCTTCCGCGATGGGAGAGGATTCGGGCGTGCCATAGACTGCGGCGGTGCTGGAAAAGACGATGGTGCCGACTTTGTGCTGCTGCATGGCTTGCAGAAGATTGAGGCTGCCGGTGGTGTTGGTGGCGAAGGTTTCGGCCGGGTGGCTGACTGAGCGCGGCACCGAGATTTGGGCGGCAAAGTGCATGACTGCCTGCGGCTGATGTTGCTGGAAGGCGGCGTGGAGGTGAGCGGGGTTGGTGATGTCGCCTTCCACCAGTGGGCCCCATTGGACGCGGGATTTTTTGCCTTCCGACAAGTTATCGAAGCTGACCGGCAGGAACCCTGCGGCGGCCAAGGCGCGGCAGGTGTGGCTGC
>RFNJ01000048.1 GCA_009927255.1 Pseudomonadota bacterium
AAAATCGGGGTGCCCAGCCTGAGCCCGGGGTTACAAAACGCTTCAGACGGCCTATCACCCCCCACTTCCCCCTTGACACCCACCCCCAAACCGCGCTAAACGCCCCCATTGCCATCCAGCACAGGGCTCGGTTTGTGGCTAAATATATGAATTGATAAGGAATGGGTTGTCCACATGGCATCCAAAAAGAACACCAGCAACATTTTCATCAAGCTGGTCAGCACCGCCACCAAGGAAGATGGCAGCAAAACCGGCTATTACTACGTCACCAAGCGTAACACCCGCAGCCTCAACACCCCCGACAAGTTCGAATTCATGAAGTACGACCCCGTCGTCCGCAAGCACGTGGTCTTCAAAGAAGAAAAGCTGAAAAGCTAATCCACCTAACTCCAAAAGCCCCAACCGGGGCTTTTTAAAACCAAAAGCACTAAACTTACAGCATAATTACCAAGTCCCCTCCACCTCGGTCATACCGGCATCAGCCTTTGCTGGGGTAAACTCTAGCAAATACCCACGCAATTTTTCGTTAGGGTAGTATACTATAACAGTTCCAAGACTATAAAACTTAACGCCCCAACCTCGCCCCCCACCCGTGTCGTCTCCTCTCCACGAAGCTCCCACCTAAAAAGTACCGCCCGTCCTCGAATGGCCACAGCACAAAGCAACCCTAATTACAAACCTCACGGCCATTCGGGGACCCACCAGGGTTTTAGCTTCGCCCCCACCAAGTAAGTTCCCAAGAGAATGCTGCATCCTCAAACGGTCCGTACCAGCCCCCCAATCAAAAAAAACCTTACCGTCACCAAATCCCCCCAACCCACCCCCAAACCCATACATCCCTCTATTCCTTCACTCGCCAACCCGACCATAAAAAAATACCAAATAAATACCAAATCCACCCCAAAAAATGCATAAAATCCCACCCAAAAACCGTTCACCCGTGCATCCATGCACCCGTTAATCCGCCCTCAAATAATTAAATCCCCCAACAAATTTCCATTTTTCACTTGACACCCCCCCACTCAAAGCCTATATCCCCGCCACGGCCGCACGCATTTTTGCCTGCCAAGCCACCCATTTAGGCTCGGAAAATTGCCATCTATCGAGCCAGCCAAACCCAAGGCTAGTCAAGGGTTTGGCCATTGTTGTAACCGGTGCCTCTGCCACGGCAAAAGGCAAGCACCCCAACGGAGCACACGCCCCATGGCCACCACCGCCGAAGCCGCGCAAAACATTCGCATCCGGCTCAAATCTTTCGATCACCGCATGCTGGATAAATCCACCATCGAAATCGTCGAAACCGCCAAGCGCACTGGCGCCAAAGTCCGCGGCCCCATCCCTTTGCCCACCAATATCGAGCGTTTCTGCGTGCTCCGCAGCCCCCACATCGATAAAAAAAGCCGCGAACACTTTGAAATCCGCACCCACAAGCGCGTGCTGGAAATCCTCGACCCAACCCCCCAAACCATTGATGCACTGATGAAGCTGGACCTCGCCGCCGGCGTCAACGTGCAAATTAAATTGTAAGGGAAGGGGAGAAAACCGATGAAAAACCCAGCCCGCCACGGCCTGCTCACCAAAAAAGTCGGCATGACCCGTATTTTCAACGCCGAAGGCCAACACATTCCCGTCACTGTGTTACAGGTTGAAAACGAACAAGTAATTGCCCAACGCACCACTGAAAAAGATGGCTACACCGCCATCCAAGTCGGCGCATTCCCCAAAAAGGAAAGCCGCGTGGCCAAGCCCGAAATGGGCCACTTCAAAAAGGCCAACGCCCAACCAAAACAAAAGCTTGTCGAATTCCGCGTCAAGCCGGAAGACCTGCTGCCCGTCGGCACCGAACTCAAGCCCAGCCACTTCACCGAAGGCCAACTGGTCGACGTCCGCGGCGTCACCAAAGGTCGCGGATTTACAGGGGTTATGGCCCGCTGGAACTTCCGCGGTCTGCGCGCCACCCACGGGGTCTCCATTAGCCACCGCAGCCACGGTTCAACCGGTATGCGCCAAGACCCAGGCCGCGTGTTCAAAAACAAAAAAATGGCCGGTCATTATGGTGTGGAAAATATTTGCACCCAAAACCTCCAAGTCGTCCGGGTCGATGATTCCCGCGGTTTGCTACTGATTAAAGGCAGTGTCCCCGGCGCCAACGGCGGTTTTGTGATCGTCAACGACGCGGTCAAAACCAAAAAATCCGGCAGCGGCAAACCCGCGCTGAAACCGGCGAAATAAGGCCAGAAAGTAGGGAACCAAACTATGAACCACGACATCCTCACCCTTGAAGGCAAAAAAGCTGGAAGCATCGAATTATCCAGCAATATCTTCGGCTTAGAAGTCCGTGCCGACTTGCTCCAACGCGCCGTGCGCTACCAGCAAGATGCCAAACGCGCTGGCCTCGCCTTCACCAAAACCCGCGGCGAAGTCGACCGCACCAAGAAAAAAGTCTACGCCCAGAAAAAAACCGGTGGCGCCCGCCACGGTGCCAAATCCTCCAACATCTTCGTTGGTGGTGGTGTCGTGTTCGGCCCACGCGGGCGGGATTTCTCCAGCAGCCTGCCCAAGCAAGTGCGGATGTTGGCGCTGAAAACCGCGCTTTCCTCCAAAGTCGCTTCCAAAAACCTGATTGTGATTGACGAAGCCGCCACCAGCAGCCACAAAACCAAGGAATTGGCCAGCAAGCTGGAAAAACTCCACGCGCTGAACGCCACCTTCATCGTCGATAGCATGGACGCCAACTTCAGCAAAGCCAGCCGCAATATCCCGCTGGTCAAAGTGCTGCCAACCACCGGCGCGAATGTCTACGACATCCTCCACCGCGAAAAACTGGTCATCACCAAAACTGCGGTTGAAATGCTCACCGCCCGCCTGATGACCGAAGCCAAGGAAGCCAAAGCCCCCAAGGCTGCCAAGGCCCCCAAGGCCAAGGTTGAGGCGTCAGCCGAAACCCCAGCGAAGGCTGGGGTCCAAAAGCCCGCCGCCAAAAAGCCAGCGGCCAAAGCCAAAAAGTCGGCTGAATAGGCAAGCAATTAGGAGAACCCAACCATGGCAACCAAAACCCAACCCACCGAGCGCCACTACCAAATCCTCAAGCGCCCCTTGGTGACCGAAAAAACCACCAAAATCGCCGAAAAAGGTAACTGGCTCAGCTTCGAAGTCGCCGACGACGCCACCAAGCCCGAAATCAAAGAAGCCCTCCAACGCCTCTATGGTGTGGAAGTCTTGGCCGTCAACACCCTCATCCAAAAGGGTAAAATGCGCGGATTCAAGGGCAAAATCGGCCAACGCAGCAACCTCAAAAAAGCTTTCGTCAAACTGAAGGACGGCCAAACGGTCGACCTCATGGCCGGCGTGAAATAGGCAATCGGTAAAAGTTAGGAGAACTCACCCATGGCACTCAAAACCTACAACCCCACCTCTCCCGGTCGCCGCCAGCTTATTACGGTCGACCGCTCCGAATTGTGGAAAGGCACCCCCGAGAAAGCCCTCACCGCACCCTTGCAACGCACCGGCGGCCGTAGCAACCATGGCCAAACCTCGGTCTGGCAAAAGGGCGGCGGCCACAAGCGCCGTCTGCGCCTTATCGACTTCAAGCGCGCCAAGTTCGGCGTGCCCGCCAAAGTATTGCGCTTGGAGTACGACCCCAACCGCAGCAGCTTTATCGCATTAATTGAATATAAAGACGGCGAAAAATCCTACATCATCGCCCCGCAAAAATTGAAGGGTGGAGACGTGGTGATGAGCGGCCCCCAAGCCGAAATCACCACCGGCAATACCTTGCCGCTCAAAAACATCCCGGTCGGTACCGTGGTGCATAACGTGGAATTGAAGCCCGGCCGCGGCGGCCAAATGGCCCGCAGCGCAGGCAGCAGCGTGCAGGTTGCGGGTAAGGATGGCGCGTTCATCCAGCTCCGTCTCCCTAGCGGCGAATTGCGCCTGGTGTTCGAAGCCTGCTTGGCCACCATCGGCGCGGTGAGCAATCCCGACCACATGAACACCAAAGTCGGCAAAGCTGGCCGTAACCGCTGGAAGGGCATCCGCCCAACCACCCGCGGTGTGGCCATGAACCCCATCGACCACCCGCACGGTGGTGGTGAAGGTAAAACCAGCGGTGGCCGTCACCCTGTCACCCCATGGGGTAAGGGCACCAAGGGGACCAAAACCCGCAATTTGCGTAAACCCAGCAGCCGGATGATTATCCGCCGCAAAACCGATAAGAAATAGGTAAGGAGAGCAACATGGCACGTTCCGTCAAAAAAGGCCCATTCGTCGATGGCCACCTCATCCAAAAGGTCGCCAAAGTGCAATCCAGCGGCAAAAAGGAAGTCATCAAAACCTGGTCACGCCGCAGCACCATCATGCCCGATTTCGTCGGCGTCACCTTCGCCGTCCACAACGGTAATAAGTTTATTCCCGTGATGGTCACCGATAACATGATCGGCCACAAACTCGGCGAATTCGCCCCCACCCGCACCTTTAACGGCCACCCCGATAAAAAAGCCGTTGCCGCCGCAACTCCGGCTGCCAAGTAAACCTAAGGAAACCGTACGATGAGCAAACCCTCCGCCCCCCGCCTGGTTGAAGCCAACGAAGCCTTCGCCACTCTGCGCGGCATCAAAGGCAGCTACACCAAAACCCAATTGGTGATGGACATGATCCGCGGCAAGCCTGTCGAAAAGGCCCTGAACGACCTGTCCTTCTGCAACAAAAAAATGGCCCCCATCGCCAAAAAGTTGCTGCAATCCGCCATTGCCAACGCCGAAAACAACCACGGCCTTAATGTCGATAAGCTGGTGGTCGCCCGCGCCTATACCGATAAAGGCGCCGTGCTCAAGCGCTGGAATCCCCGCGCCCGTGGCCGCGCCGCCCCCATCCAAAAGGCCCGCTGCCATCTCACCATCGTGGTCGCCGAAAAAGTCACCCCCAAAGCCGCGCCCAAAGCTGCCAAACCAGCCAAGGCCGAGCAAACAACTGCCAACAACGAAAAGACGGAGGCCTAATCCATGGGACAAAAAGTCAAGCCAATCGGCCTGCGCCTGGGCATCAACCGCAGCTGGGATAGCCTCTGGATCGCCGGAAAAGACTACCCCGAATTGCTGAAGGAAGACGCCGTCATCCGCGCATTCTTGATGAAAAAGCTCAAAAGCGCCAACATCAGCAAAGTCACCATTGAACGCCCGAACAAAAAGTGCCGGGTCTTCATCCACACCGCCCGCCCCGGCGTGATCATCGGCAAAAAAGGCGCCGAGATTGAAACTCTGCGTAAGGAACTGCAAAGCAAGTCCAAATCCGAAGTGGTGCTGAACATCGTTGAACTCCGCAAGCCGGATATCGACGCTAAGTTGATCGCCGACAGCATCGCCGACCAAATCGAGCGCCGCATCGCCTACCGCCGCGCCATGAAGCGCGGGGTGCAAAACGCCATGGGTAACGGCGCCAAGGGTGTGCGTATCCGCCTCTCTGGCCGCCTTGCCGGTGCCGAAATTGCCCGTACCGACTGGTATATCGAAGGTTCTCTGCCCCTCCACACCCTGCGGGCCGATATCGACTACGGCACCGCCGAAGCCCTCACCACCTACGGGATCATCGGCGTGCAGGTCTGGGTCAACCACGGCGAAAAGTATGCCGTTGACTATCAACAACAAACCCAGTAAAGCAGGCACCTCAGGAGATTAAACCATGCTGCAACCAAAACGCACCAAATTCCGCAAGGCCCACAAAGGCCGCATCCACGGCAACGCCAAAGGCGGCACCGAGGTCAACTTCGGCGAATACGGCCTCAAAGCCATGGAGCCCAACCGCGTGAACGCGCGTGAAATCGAAGCCGCTCGCCGCGCCATGACCCGCTCCATCGCTCGCGGTGGCCGTGTCTGGGTGCGCATTTTCCCCGATGTTCCCGTCTCCAAAAAGCCCGCCGAAGTGCGGATGGGTAGCGGTAAAGGAACACCCGAAATCTGGGTTTGCCGCGTCAAACCCGGCAAAGTGCTCTACGAAATCGGTGGAGTCACCGAAGCCGTCGCCCGCGAAGCTTTCCGCCTTGCGGCCATGAAGCTCTCGGTCAAAACCAAATTCGTCACCCGTCACCACGGCGCATAAGGAGCTAGAACCATGAAAATGCCCGAAATTATCAGCAAATCCACCGCCCAACTGGCCGAAACGCTGGCCCAGTTGCGTAAGGAGCAAATGAACCTGCGCTTCCAAAAAGCCGCCGGTCAATTGGCCAACCCCAACCGCTGGCGCCAAGTTCGCCAAACCATTGCGCGCGTCAAAACCGCCATTTCCATGCAAACTATCAACACCAAGGAGGGCAAATAATATGCCACGCCGTATTCTGCAAGGCACCGTGGTGTCTGATAAATCCGCCAAAACCATCGTGGTGCGGGTGGAAAGCACCAGCAAGCACCCGCTCTATGGTAAAATCATGCGCAGCAGCAAAAAGTTCCATGCTCACGATGAAGCGCGCAGCGCTCACATGGGCGATATCGTGCAAATCGTCGAAAGCAAGCCCCACAGCAAGCTCAAGCGCTTTGAATTGTTTAAGGTCGTAACCGTGGCCGGTGCCCAAATCACCGATACCGCGTCCGACGTAACCGCTTAACGTCAACCAACAAAAGAGGAACAGGTCCGTGATTCAACAGGAAACCCGCCTCGACGTAGCCGATAACAGCGGCGCTCGTCAGGTCATGTGCATCCGCGTCTTGGGTGGCACCCGCCGTCGCTACGCTCGCGTGGGCGATATCATTATTGTGAGCATCAAAGACGCCATCCCCCGCGCCAAAGTCAAAAAGGGTGAAGTCGCCCGCGCCGTGGTGGTTCGCACCGCTAAGGAAACCGCGCGCCCCGACGGCACCTCAATCCGCTTCGATCGTAACGCCGCCGTGCTCATCGATAAAAAGAACGAGCCGATCGGCACCCGTATCTTCGGCCCGGTCGCCCGCGAACTGCGCGCCAAGTCGTTCATGAAAATCGTCTCATTGGCTCCGGAGGTTCTCTAATGCAAAACGTTCCCTCAACCCGCCTGCAATCCAAGCTGAAAAAGGGCGATGAAGTCATCGTCATCAGCGGCAAAGACAAAGGCAAGTCCGGCAAAATCATCAGCGTCATCACCGCCACCAACCGCGTGCTGGTGGAAGGCGTCAAGCTGGTGAAGAAGCACCTGTCCGCGCAAAAAGCCATGGCGCGCCAACAACAGCCCGGCGTCATCCAAAAGGAAACCTCCATCGCGGTCAGCAACGTCATGCTGAAAGACCCCAAAACCGGCAAACCCACCCGCGTGGGCTACCGTGTGGAAGCCGATGGCAGCAAAGTGCGCGTGGCCAAAGCCAGCGGCACCGTCATCGACACCGTCAAAAAATCTTCTTCGGACAATAAAAAGTCTGCGGCCAAGGCACCGAAGGCCAAAGCCCAAAATGAACCCAAAACCTCCAAGTCTAAGTCCAAGTAGAAAGGATACTGGTCATGGCCGAAACTATGAAACCCACCGCCGCCGCCGAAGCCCCCAAGGCCGAAGCCAAAAAAGCGCCAGCCGTCGCCAAAGGCGCCAAGGCAAAAGCCAAGGCTGAAGGCAACGCGCGTGAAAGCAAATCTGTCGCCAAAGCCGCCGTCGGCGTCAAGGGCTACACTCCCCGCTTTGCCAAGCTGTATAACGAGAAAATCCGCCCCGACCTCACCAAGCAGTTCGGCTACCGTAACCCCATGCAGATTCCCCGCCTCACCAAAATCGTCCTCAATATGGGCGTTGGCCAAGCGCAGGATGATAAAAAACTGCTGGAAAACGCCATGATGGACATGCGCCTCATCGCCGGTCAGCAACCCGTCGCCACCAAGGCCCGCAAAAGCATCAGCAACTTTAAGCTGCGCCAAGGTTCACCCGTCGGCTGCAAAGTCACCCTGCGCGGCCCTCGTATGTGGGAATTCCTCGACCGCCTGATTACCATCGCCCTGCCCCGCGTGCGTGACTTTGAAGGAATTAGTCCTCGCGCATTCGATGGCCGTGGCAATTATGCTTTGGGTATCAAAGAGCAAATCATCTTCCAAGAAATCGACTTCGACAAAACCGATAAAATCAGGGGCTTGGACGTAATTATCTGCACCACCGCCGCCTCCGATGACGAAGCCCGCGCCCTGCTCAGCGCCTTCGGCATGCCATTCCGTCGCGCGCGCCAAACGGCCAAAGCCGCCGCCGCAACCACATCTGCAACAACAACCGAACAGAAGGGAGCATAACCATGGCTAAAACCTGCATGCTCAACCGCGAAATCAAGCGCCAAAAGGTCTCCAAGCGCGACACCGCCAAACGCGCCAAGCTCAAGGAGGCCATCGTCGCCGCCGCCACCTTGGAAGAAAAAATGGAACTCAGCCAAAAGCTCTCCAAGCTGGATAGAAACGGCGCCAAAACCCGCCAACGCAACCGTTGCAGCCTCACCGGCCGCCCACGGGGCTTCTACAGCCGCTTTGGCCTCAGCCGTAACATGCTGCGCCAAATGGCCAGCCGGGGCCTGCTCCCAGGCGTCCGCAAGGCCAGCTGGTAAGGAAAGGATACACACATGCCATTCACCGATCCCATCGCCGACATGCTCGCTCGCCTGCGCAACGCGCAAGCGCAACGCAAAAGCACCGTCAGCATTCCCGCCAGCAAGCTCAAGCACGCTATCTTGAATGTCCTGGTTCAAGAAGGCTACATCAGCGCCGTCACCGAAGAAGAGGTTGTGGTTAAAGGCAAAAATGCTACCCAAAAACAGTCGGCCCAAAAGCAGCTGGTCGTCACCCTCAAGTATTATCAGGGCCAACCGGTGCTCACCTCGCTCAAGCGGGTTAGCACACCGGGTCGCCGCGTGTATAGCGCCGCCGAAGAATTGCCCATGGTCAGCAACGGCCTCGGCATCACGGTGGTCAGCACCAGCAAGGGGATTCTCACCGATACCCAAGCCCGCGCCCAAAAAATCGGCGGCGAAATCCTCTGCCAGATTATGTAATTGAGATACGAGAGAGAAAGTCACCACCATGTCACGCGTCGGTAAAAAACCCATCAGCATCCCATCGGGTGTCGAAGTCACGGTCAACGGCAGCACCGTGCAGGTCAAGGGTGCCAAAGGCACGCTCAGCCAAATCCTCCCGCCCAGCATCACTGCTGTGGTGGGTAAGGACGAAGCCGGCAAGCCCGAAATCAGCTTCGCTCCCCAAGGCAACCCCCGCCAGCTTTCCGCCAGCTGGGGTACAGCCCGTTCATTGGTGGCCAACATGATTGAAGGCGTCACCAAGGGCTACAACATCAAGCTCGGTCTGGTCGGCGTGGGTTACCGTGCCAACTTGGCCGGCAAAAAGCTGTCCATGACCCTCGGCTACAGCCACGGGGTAGAAATCGACGTCCCCGCCAACCTCACGCTGGATGTGAAGGACCAAACCGAAATCAGCATTACCGGAGTCGACAAAGCCCTGGTCGGCCAATTCGCCGCCAACGTCCGCGCCCAACGCGCGCCGGAGCCGTTCAAAGGCAAAGGCGTCCGCTACGTCAACGAACACATCACCATGAAAGAGGGTAAGAAAAAATAGCCCCAAGCAAAGCAAAGGGCTACCCCGGCGAAGGCCGGGGCCCACGAAAAAACTGGCCGCAAGGCCGTTTTTTTGTTTGCTAGTTCAGCAATTTACTAAACATTTTATGGTTTGGAGCACCCCTCGTGGGCCGTCATTCCAGAAGCTTAGGTTTTGCGAGATGAGCGCTTGCGAATCCGCAAAATCAAGCTATCTGGAATCCAGCTTTAAAAACATAAAA
>RFNJ01000006.1 GCA_009927255.1 Pseudomonadota bacterium
CGGGGCATGGCTGGGCCGATTTTTTTCTATCAAAAAATCGGGGCGCCCAGCCTGAGCCCGGGGTTACATCTTAAATCTCTCGCCCAAACCCCTTGCCCGTACCGCCAAAATCCAGTAAGCCATGCCAAGGGGCACCCGTAGCTCAGTTGGATAGAGTATTGCCCTCCGAAGGCAAGGGTCGTGCGTTCGAGTCGCGCCGGGTGCGCCATTTTCAAGCCAATATCTTGTCATGGCAAACATCTCATCGCATAGTATTACCATGGCCGAACCCATAACCCCCCAAACCGCCCCCGCGCAAAGCAATCCGGTGCAAACCGGCCAGATGCGCGTCGCCTGCGGCGGCCCCGCCCACGGCCGCCACCCCAAGGTGTTTCTCACCATGGTAGATGATAAAAACGGCAAACCCAGCCACGTCGTCTGCCCCTACTGCTCCCAAGCCTTCCACTACAACCCCACCCTCGCCACCAAAACCAACCACCACTAACCCGTTACCCCGCCATCCTGTCATCCGGTAATCCTGTAACCCGGTAACCCGGTTACCGCTCCATCAACCAAACCCCATCCCCCAACGCCTGCCCCCGCGCCAAGCGTGCAATCGCCCGTGCCAAAGTCGCCGTCTCCAGCCACCGTTCATTCAACACATAGCCATTCAATAAAGCCACCGGCGGCGGCCCCAATTCCAAAGCCCCAATCTGCGCCATATCCCGCTCCAAAGCCCCCGGCAAATCCGCCTGCTGGGCCAGCGCACTCAAAGCCTCACGCTGCGCCGCCAACGGCACACCGGCCCGCTCCAGCAAAACCAAAATCTCCGCATCGCCCAAATCACCTTCCGCCGCATTCAGCAGGCGCCAAAATTCACTCACCTTGCCATTCTTGCGCGCCAATTCCAGCGCCAAGCCACCGGTGGTCTGCGCACGGTCACGCGGCCAAAATTTATAAACCACCCGCACCGGCGTAGTGCCTGCCGCCGCCGCTTCCTGCCAGCGCTGCACCGCCGCGCGGCAGTCCCCACACGCCGGATCACTCAACACCGTCAGCACCACCGCCGCATTGGCATCACCAAACTGAATATTCTCTGGCTCAGTCGCCAGCAACACCCGCCGAATATTCCCACTCAGCGCCGTCACCTCAGCCCCATCCCCCACACTTGCTGCCGGCCGCTTCGCCCGCGCAATCGCCGGCATCTCACCGCTGGTAGGCACGCGCCACGTATCCACCCAGTCCCACAGCGGCTGTAAAACATTGCGCTCCCGCGGCTCCCACAGCCAAAACCCCACCTGAATCAGCGCCAGCAGCAGCAACACCGCACTCAGCAGCGGCAGCAGCGGAAAAGCCCGCACCTCCTGCCGCATCGGCGCCT
>RFNJ01000148.1 GCA_009927255.1 Pseudomonadota bacterium
AAAAACCTTTCTAAATATTATCAGTCTTGGTCAATTCGAAAAATAAGTAAAAAGTATTATGATGAAATGTTCCACTTATCTCTTTGGATTAATGGTAAGTATAATTTAGAAAAGAATGAGGTAGTTAAGTTTAATCGTAGTAATCCGAGAGAAGCTAAAAGTCAAGTAAAAAGTATTACTGCTATTCCTGCTGGAATTACTATTCAACAGTTAATTGATAATGCGATTAAACGTATGGGACCGGAAAACTTTTCTAACTATGACGCGGAACGTTTAAACTGTCAAAATTTCCTTTTGAATGTTTTAGATGGTAGTAATATCGGAGATAAATCAGATGGAGACTTTATATTCCAAGACGCTTCAAAGATATTCCAAGAACTACCAGAATATGCTAAAGTCCTTGGTAAAGTATCAGTAAAACTTGGTGCGATTTTTAATCGACTTATTAAAGGAGAAGGTGCTCTTGAAGATTATATGAAAACTCATCCTAATTATAAAGGACCAACTCTTGAAGAATCAGGACAAAGATATTTAGATGATATGAACAAATTAAAAAAATATTATGGTTATGGTGGTGCATCCATAGGTCAAATTGGTGAAGCCGCTGCATTAAGAAGTTGGATTCGTGATGTTAACGACCCTATTACAGGTAAATATTTTACGTATACTTTAAACAATATAGTTCATTCTGGAGATGACCCTAACAGTAGTAGTTATGTGAAAGACAATCCGTTTAATGATATTACTAATACTTATAATCCTATAATTGATAGAAATATTGATTGGATTACTTTACGTTCAATAGCGAATAAAAAGAAACGTGCTGCTGTATTGTCTCGGTCTACTTTTGAACCTTTTTATCCACAAAGAACTTTAGGTGCCACATAAAAAAAACCTCTTAAAATTTATATTAACTTAATATAAATGAGTTTTACAAATTATTTAGCATTGTATAATTTAAACGAATTTGATTTCTTGGGATATACAGGCCCTACAGGATTTACAGGATATACAGGATATACAGGATATACAGGATATACAGGATGGACTGGTCCTACTGGTTTTACAGGATATACAGGATATACAGGTTGGACTGGTCCTACTGGTTTTACAGGATACACAGGATATACAGGA
>RFNJ01000001.1 GCA_009927255.1 Pseudomonadota bacterium
GGGCTTGTGGGGGGGGTATATGCCCAAGGAATTATTGAAATTAAGGGATTTTAGACCATGGCACGCATTTGCGAAATTACCGGTAGCCGCACCCAAGTGGGGATGAATGTCTCGCACAGCAACCGCCACACCAAGCGCACCTTTATGCCCAACTTGCAAACCAAGACCTTCATCAGCGAAATTTTGGGCCGTGGCATTACCCTCACCCTTTCCACCCGCGCGATTCGCACTTTCGACAAATACAATGGCTTGGACGGCTTTATGCTGAAGGTAAAAAACAAGCAAGTGCGCGAAAAATTCAGCGCCTTCGCCGCCAGCATTCGCAAGGCGATTGTGAAGAAGGCAGCCAAGGCAGCTTAAATATTATTTTCTGTTTGGCCCGCTTTGGCGGGCTTTTTTATTGGTAGACAGAGACGGTAGGTGCTAAGCCCGCCCAACAATATCCATAAAGTTCAATGAATTAAGCCCCAGCTTGCGCGTTGCCGCCGCGTAGCGTTCTTCTGGCGGAACATCAAACAACAGTTGCTTATCCGCCGGCACCACCAGCCAGCTGTTGGTGGCCAGTTCTTTTTCCAACTGGCCGGGATTCCACCCCGCATAACCAAGGCAAAAGTTCAGGTTGCGCGGGCCTTGGCCTCGGGCAATGTCGCCAACAATATCGGCTTGCGCCGAAAGGGCAATTTCGCTGGTAATCGCGATGGTGCTCTTCAAGTTATATTCGCTGCTGTGCAGCACAAAGCCGCGGTTGTTATCGACTGGCCCGCCGCGATAAATCAGCGGTTGGCGGCGTGTATTCGCCAGCATTTCTTCAATCCCCATGCTGCGCAATACATCGCCAAAGCCCACTTTATTCATCGGTTGGTTCACCACCAAGCCCATCGCACCTTCGGCCGTTTGGTTGGCCATATAAATCACCGCGCGTTCAAAAAAACCACCGTTCAACTCGCTGGTGGCCACCAAAAGATGGTTTTTTAAGTTCGTAATCACCGCCTGCCCCATACCTCTAAGCCTGCCGTGCGGTGGGCGAACAGTCAAGTGTGGCTTTTTGGTATGATGTGGCTGCGGATGGATAGTATTTTTTGTAACCCCGGGCTCAGGCTGGGCGCCCCGATTTTTTGATAGGAAAAAATCGGCCCAGCCAT
>RFNJ01000123.1 GCA_009927255.1 Pseudomonadota bacterium
TCGGTTTAGCCGGCGAAAGTGGCGAAGCAGTAGAAAAAATTAAAAAAATCATCCGAAGCGCCCAACCATTTGAATCACAAAAAGAATTAATCGAAGGCCTGCACAAAGAACTGGGCGATGTGCTCTGGTATTTAACCCGCATGGCCGACGAACTCGGCACCACGCTGGAAGACATCGCCGCCCAAAACCTCGAAAAACTCAAAAACCGCCAAAAAAACCAAACCCTCCACGGCCACGGCGACACCCGCTAAACACAAGCATAAACAAATACATAAACACAAAAAATATCTCGGTGTCACCCCGGGGCATGGCTGGGCCGAAGCCAGCCACTATGCTGGCTTCGGGGCGCCCAGCCTGAGCCCGGGGTTACAAAAATAAATCATAAAAACAATAACTTAAAAATCCACCAAGTAAACCAAGGCTTGGCTCGCCGGAGCGCAAAGCGCGTAGGCGGCCAAGCCTAGTCACCCCGCCTAAACCTTCTCCACCTGCCCATAATCCAACTCAATCGGCGTCGCCCGCCCAAAAATGCTCACCGCCACCGTAAGCCGTTCTTTTTCCTCATCAATTGTCTCCACATTTCCTTGGAAGTTGGCAAACGGCCCTTCCTTCACCCGCACCGTTTCGCCAATCTCAAAGCTCAGCAAACTCTTCGGTTTTTCAGCACCATGCGCCATCGCGTTCAAAATCCGCTGCGCTTCGGCTTCACTAATCGGGAACGGCTTTTTACCCCGTTCCGCGCCCAAAAAGCCGGTCACGTGCGGGGTGTACCGAATCACGTGCCAAACATCATCCGTCAAATTGCACTTAATCAGCACATAACCGGGGAAAAACTTGCGGTCCGCGCTCACCTTCACGCCCTTTTTCACCTCAACAATCGGCTCGGTGGGAATCAACACATCCTCCACAAACCGCTGCAAGTTTTGCAGCAAAATCTGTTCCCGAATAAGGGTTTGCACCCGCTTCTCATAGTTACTCGCGGTCTGCACCACATACCACCGCGCACCAGCAACGGGCTGCGGCGCCCACAAAATCCGCGTCCCTTGGTCCCGAATCGCCTTGCTCGAAATCTTCGTCTTTTTCACCCCACTCACTCGTGGCTTGCGGGTGCTTTTCACCTTGGCTTTCAGCTCAGTTTGGGTCAATTTTTCAGCATGTTTGCCGCTTTTGGGTGCCACTTTAGCCTCATGGGTTTCTGCCCGTTCCGCCCGCTTCGCCGCCGCTTTTTCTGCCTTGCTTGCCATGATTTTGCTCCTTCTATTCCGTTAAAATTTCAATCCAAACAACGCACTCAAACCCACCCCAATCAACATATCCACCGCCACCAAAAATAAAGCCACCAACGTCGCCAAAATAAACACCATCACCGTCAATTTTCGTGTCTCCGCACCACTCGGCCACGTCACACGGCCCGCTTCCGCACGCACATCGGTCACAAATCGGCTCAAGGTGGCAAAAGGATTCACAGGCAATCTCCTAACATCTTGTTATATCATCAAATCAACTAACCCAACCCTCCCCCGCACCCAACACCAATAATCCGCCGGGGGCGGATACTCTCCAAGCCTTCTACCACCCCCCCAACCCCAAATCAACAAAAAACGGGCCACCGCCCGTTTCTCAATCAATTCAAACTACAAACTCATTATAACTTCATCATCTTCGCGCACACGTTTGGCATCCGCGGGGTCAACTACCCCCTGCTCCAAAGCCACCAAAGCAGCAACAGGCAAATCTTCAACCGCCACGCTCGGCTTAAAATTCTCGGCTGCCGCCGCCGCCCGTTCCCCAACACCAACAAGCTCTCCATGCAGCTTTTCCAAATCTTCAGTCGTCCAAACTGGTGTTTTCAACTCAGCCATAATACAATCCTTTCATTTGCTTATATAAATATGGGATTGTATAAGCGAATTTCAACCCCCTACCCCAACATCTCCCGCAAAATCGAGTTAATAAGCTCCGGATTCCCCTGCCCCTTGGTCTCCTTCATCACAAACCCCACAAAACTGCCAAAAATCCGCTCATTCCCGGCCTTGAATTTGGCAACTGCATCGGGGTTCGCCGCCACCGCCTTGGCACACGCCGCGCGTAAGGCTCCTTCATCAGAAACCTGCGCCAGCCCCTGCTCCGCCACAATCGCCGCCGCCCCTTTGCCGCTCTCCAGCATGGTGGCAAACACCTGCTTGGCAATCTTCCCACTAATCTTCCCACTCGCCAACAAGTCCAACAACTCACCCAAAGCCGCAGCGGAAATCGGCGATTTCTCCAACTCCACCCCCAGCTTATTCAACGCGCCAAACAGCTCCACCGTCATCCAGTTCGCCGCAATTTTGGCATCCCGCCCCTTAGCAAGCTCAGCAAAATACGCCGCATAATCCTTATCACTGGCAATCAGCCCCGCCTCATGCGCCCCCAAGCCACTGGCCAACAGCCGCGCCCGCAGCGCATCCGGCAGTTCCGGCAATGTGCCCCGCACCGCCTCAATCCGCGCCTCGGTTAATTGCACCGGCAGCAAATCGGGGCACGGAAAATACCGATAATCATGCGCATCTTCTTTGCTCCGCAGCGTCCGCGTCTCATTCAAATCCGGGTCCCACAGCCGCGTTTCTTGGCCCACTTCTCCGCCACTTTCCCACACCGCCACATGCCGCTCGGCCTCATGCTGAATCGCCGCCATCACATGCCGCACGCTGTTCAAGTTCTTAATTTCGCAGCGCGTACGCAGCTTCGTCTCACCCATTTTCCGCACACTCACGTTGGCATCGCAGCGCAAGTTGCCCTTCTCCATATCGCCATCGCAAATACCCAAAAACCGCAACAACGTCCGCAGTTTCTTCACATAAGCCCCCGCCTCTTCCGGCGTGCGTAGCTCCGGCTCGCTCACAATTTCCATCAGCGGCACCCCGGCCCGATTCAAATCCACATAGCTCACATTCCCCGCACCCATGTCATGAATGCTCTTCCCCGCATCCTCCTCCAAGTGCATCCGCGTAACTCCAATGTCACGACCCGAACCATCCGCCAACTCAATCGCCAACTTCCCCCCCAGCACAATCGGCTGGTCATATTGGCTAATCTGATAACCCTTCGGCAAATCCGGATAAAAATAATTCTTCCGCGCAAACACACTCGCCCGATTAATCTCCGCCCCAATCGCCAACCCCAGCATAATCCCCGCATCCACCGCCCCGGCGTTCAAAACCGGCAACATCCCCGGCATCGCAAGGTCCACCTCATTGGCCTGAACATTCGGCTCCGCCCCAAAGGTAGTGGCACTGCCCGAAAACAACTTGCTGGCGGTGGTCACCTGAGCATGAACCTCCAACCCAATCACCATCTCATACCCATGCGGCAAAGCCATCCCCAAATCTCCTACTTACAAAACCTTTCTACCAAATCCCCTCACATTCCTCAACCACCTTGACACCTAACCCCAAAAATCGTATCCAACTAACGGATTAACCTACTTTAGGTAAATCCATCTTTCTTACCTCTTAGCAACGGAGACTACTAACTATGAGTAACCGTAAAAACCTGCTCAATCCAAACAACTCTGATAGCCCATTGTACATGGAGAACCCCTTAGGGTTTTTGGCGGTAAGTGTTGGCACAATGGCTGCCGCGACACTCACCGGTTGGCTGGTGGATGCCTCGCCTCTACTTTCCGGCAAGGAGTCGACAGATGCAAAATATGCCCTCATCGGCATCGTTGGTTTCATTGTTGGCTCTTTCGTTCTACGGCTGGTGACCAAACCACGCAAAGGCTGAGCTGACCGAAACACTCGAGACTAAAAAGGCCACCGCAAGGTGGCCTTTCCCATCACCTATCACCCATTACCTAACACCTACCTACTCCACCGCATAACAGCCACCCCAAACCGCTCCCCAAAAAGGCGCGCACTCGCCTGGTCTTCCGCATTTGGGTTATCTACCCCCGCCGGAGAATTCCCACTCTGCGCCATCGCCCCCAGCCAACTCGAAAGCCGGTTGCTCCCCTTACCATCATTGCTATACGCACTCGGCCACACTCCTTGGCTCACCCAAATCATGCTGTGCTGCGCGGCAAAGTGCACCAGCGCCTGCAACGTGCCCAGCTTATCGCCGCTCAGGCCACCGCTGTTGGTAAAACCACCCGCCAATTTGTCTTTCCACAGCTGCCCAAACCACGGCTTGCTGCTGGCATCCATGAAGGCCTTAAACGGCGCACTCACATTGGCCATATAGGTTGGCGTACCAAAAATAATCCCATCCGCCGCCGCCAACTCGGCCCACAGCGCATCGTCCAGCACATCCACCTTGCGCAAACTCACCTCCACCCCTGCCGCCTTCACCCCCTCAGCCACCCGCTGCGCCATTACATCCGTGTGCCCAAAACCACTATGATAAGCAATCACAACCTTCGCCATCTCCGTCACCTTTCCTTAGTTAATACTTCCCAACCCTATCACACTTATTTCACTATTTCAACATTATTGAAATAAAAAATATTCTCTTACCCCTGTCAGCCCCCCTTGTAATGCAATCCATACATACCCACATAAGTTATTAGAACCAACAAACCGAAAGGAACATACCATGACAACAAGCAATAATCACTCAGTTCATACCTTTGAATTCGTTGATAAAGAAACAATTGATTTCAGTAAAGCTCCTAATTTTAGAAAAACTGCTCTAAAAAACAAGTCTGATATTGAAATTGTTACTGAAGAACAACTATTAAGCACTTATATCGGTGGCGTAAAAGAATCAGAAGATGTCGTTTGCAAACCAGGCGACAAAATTGTTACCGGCAATAATGGCGAACGCTATCGTGTAGCTGGAGATAAGTTTGACAAAGTATGGGAAATTGACCCTACAAATCCAGATCGCTACCGCTCAAAAAGCACGGTAGTTGGGGTCTTAGCAGATGCTGATGTATCTATGGAATCACCAAAAGGCTGGGGCACCGATAAACCAATCAACCTTAAAGCAGGTGGTGTTATTGTGCACAATAAATCAACCAGTGAAATCTACGCTATTGCGGAAACAGCCATGGCTGCCGAATGGGGCCGCGCCGATAAAAACGGCAGTGTTTTTGCTGGTGTCACCAACGATGTTGAACAGCTTGAACAAGACCTGAAACTAGCTGAAGAACTTGGCGAAGACGCACACATCGCTGATATTATGCAACGGATTACCTTCGCCAAAAGCCGCCTAGCAGAACAAGAACAAGCTGAAACGGTAACTCGATAAGCCAAAACTAAAAGCCTACTGCGGGGGGGACCACTCCCCCCGCAGTTTTTCCCAAGCCCGCCCCACCCGCAAAATCCCCGCCTCATCCCAATGCCGCCCAATAATCTGTAACCCCACCGGCAGCTTCACCCCGCGGTCTTCCACCACCCCAGCGGGTACTGAAATCCCCGGCAACCCCGCCATATTCACCGTCACCGTAAAAGCATCTTCCAAATAAAGCGCCACCGGGTCACTCACCTTCTCACCAATCTTAAAGGCTGGGTTCGGCGCAGTCGGCGTCATAATCACATCCACTTGCTCAAAAGCCGCGGCAAACTCGCGCACCAGCAGCGTCCGCACCTGCATTGCCTTGTGGTAATACGCATCATAATACCCGCTCGAAAGCACATAGTTCCCCACCATAATCCGCCGCTTCGGCTCGTCACCAAACCCCGCACTGCGGCTCTTAATATATGTCTCAAGCAAGTTCTTGCCCTCCACCCGCAAACCATAGCGCATGCCGTCATAACGCGCCAAGTTGCTCGCCGCTTCGGCGGGCGCCACAATATAATAAGCCGCCAGCGCAAACTCAGTACTCGGCAAACGAATCTCCTTCACCACCGCTCCCGCCGCCTCAAACTTCTTCACCGCGTCCATAATCACCCCACGCACCCGCGCATCCATGCCGTCAATAAAATACTCCTTCGGCAACCCAATCCGTAAGCCCTTCACATTCAGGCCATCCAGCCCCCCCAACCAATCCGGCACCGCCTGCGGGCTGCTAGTGCTATCCTTGGGGTCATGGCCGGCAATCACCTGCATCATCCGCGCCGCATCCTCCACCGTCCGCGCCATCGCGCCGGCTTGGTCAAGGCTGCTGGCAAACGCCACCATCCCATAGCGGCTGCACCGGCCATAGGTCGGCTTAATCCCCACAATCCCGGTCATGCTGGCAGGCTGCCGAATACTCCCCCCCGTATCACTCCCCGTCGCCATAAAGCACTGAAAATCCGCCACCGCCGCACTGCTGCCGGATGAACTCCCCCCCGGCACCCGTGTGGTGTCCCACGGGTTCCGCGCCACCCCATAAGCACTGTTCTCGCCACTCCCCCCCATCGCAAACTCATCCATGTTCAGCTTGCCCACGCACACCGCCCCCGCGTCCCACAGCTTACCCGAAACCGTGCTCTCATACGCTGGCACAAAGTTATCCAAAATCTTACTGCCCGCCGTGGTCCGAATCCCCGCCGTGCAATACAAATCCTTCACCGCAATCGGCAACCCCTCCAAAGCTCCAGCAGCTTTACCTGATAATTTGGCAGCTTTGCGCCGAGCATCACTCGCCGCCGCCATCGCCAAAGCCCGCTCACCCGAAACGGTGATGTAAGCATTTATCTCCGCATTCCGCCCCTCCACCCGCGCCAAAACCGCCTTGGTCAACTCCACACTGGAAACCTCACCATTGGCCAACTTCGCCAAAGCCTCACTCGCACTCCACCGCAACATCTCAGTCATTATCTCTTCCCTCTCTCTTCTAACAACTATCAACTAACAACTACCAACTTGTTTATTCCACTATCTTCGGCACCACATAAAACCCCATCTCGGTCTTGGGCGCACAGGCCTGCAATTCCGCCCGCCGCGCCACCGGGTCAGCCGGAATCACCGCCACATCCGCCCGCTCCGGCGTGCCCGCCGTGGTCGTCACCCCCGCCATGGGGGGAATACCCGCCGTATCCACCCCACCAATCTTCTCCACAAAAGCCAACACACTGCGCAAACTCGGCTCAAAGCTCGCCAACTTCTCGGGCGTAAACTCAAGCCGCGAAAGCATCGCCAACTTATCCAACTGCGTCTTATCCATCAGCCCCTCCTTGACATAATCACCCCCGCACCCTAAGCCAAACCCATGCCCTCGCGCAATATCTTAAATGCCCCCCCCACCGGCCGCTGGCTGGGTCTCGATGTCGGCAGCGTCCGCGTCGGCGTGGCAATCAGCGACACAAACCGCACCACAGCGCTGCCCAAACCACCCCTCCCCCGTACCTGGAAACAGCTCAAACCCGCCCTCGAAACGATAGTAAAAACATACCAAATCAGCACCATTATTTTGGGCTATCCCCTCAACATGGACGGCACCGAAAGCAAAGGCACCCAAAGCGTAACCGACCTCGCCCTGCTCATCGAAAAAGACCTCAAACTCCCAACATTTCTGATAGATGAACGCCTCACCTCCCACCAAGCCGAACAAGCTTTCTTCGAGCAACGCGACCCAAAAACCCGCCAAACCCGCGCCAGCAAAAAACAAAGCATCGGAAAAATCGACTCCCCCGCCGCCACCCTCATCCTCCAACAGGCGATAGCCACTTGTAATTCCAAAACTTTAACCCCATAACTAAAGCTGGTACAAGGCTGCATCTGGAAACGTGCCGTTCCACCACCTTCCGCAAGGGGGGAGATGCACCTAGCTCGGGAGAGCAAAATGATCCTTCGTGCCATCGGTGGTAGCTTGCTGGCCGTAACCTGCGGCGCCGCAGGAACGTTCTTGGTGATTCATGGCATGCCGGTATTCGGCATTGGCATGATGACCGTTGCGTTCTTATCAGCCGTATCAGTCGGCGTGGTATTGGCCGAAAACCAACCTCGCCTTGCGCCAGTGGGCAAATAGCCCCCCCAACAGCCGTCCCTCCCGGGGCGGCTGTTGCCGTTTCAGCCAACCTCTCCTATAACCATCCCATGCCCACCCTCCTCTGGCTCCGCACCGACCTCCGCACCCAAAACAACCCCGCCCTCAATTGGGCCATCGCCCAAAACCAACCCATCCTCGCGGTTTATATCGCCGAAGACACCGAGCGCCCCCGCGGCGGCGCATCAAACTGGTGGCTCCACCACAGCCTGCAAAGCCTCAGCCAAACCATCCCGCTGCACTTTGCAGCAGGCAAAGCCACCGAAATCCTCCCCCGCCTCGTCCAAGAATATAAAATCCAAAACATCTGCTGGAACCGCCGCTACACCGCCTCCGGCATCGCCACCGACACCCACCTCAAATCCCACTTCAAATCCCAAGGCCTCCACATCGAAACCTTCAAAGCCAACCTCCTCCACGAACCCTGGGACATCAAAACCCAATCCGGCACCGACTTCAAAGTCTTCACCCCCTTCTGGCGTGCCTGTCTCGCCCAATTAACCACAGGTGTCACCCCGGGGCATGGCTGGGCCGAAGCCAGCCACTATGCTGGCTTCGGGGCGCCCAGCCTGAGCCCGGGGTTACCTTCTGCCACCAAATCCACCTTCATCAACAACCCATCCTCACTCGCCCTCAACCACCTCAACCTCCTCCCCAAAAAAAATTGGTCCCAAAACTGGCCCACCCTCTGGCACCCCGGCGAAGCCGGCGCCCACCATCGCCTCCATGACTTCCTCCAAACCGGCCTGAAAGGCTACGCCGAAGGCCGCAACAACCCCGCCCAACCGCACTTCTCCAAACTCTCCCCCCACCTGCAATGGGGCGAAATCTCCCCCCAGCAAATCTGGCAAGCCACCCAAGCCAGTAACGCTCCTGAAAATGATAAAGCCAAATTCCTCTCCGAAATCGGCTGGCGCGAATTCTCCCACCACCTGCTCTACCACTTCCCCGCCCTCGCCAGCCAAAATTTCAAAGCCAATTTCAACGCCTTCCCATGGGCCACCAACCCCGCCCACCTGCGCGCATGGCAACGCGGCCTCACCGGCTACCCCCTGGTCGATGCCGGCATGCGCGAACTCTGGCAAACCGGCTTCATCCACAACCGCGTGCGCATGGTGGTCGCCAGCTTCCTCATCAAGCACCTGCAAATCGATTGGCGCCAAGGCGAAGCCTGGTTCTGGGATACGCTGGTGGATGCCTGCCCCGCCAACAACGCCGCCAGCTGGCAATGGGTCGCCGGCAGCGGAGCGGACGCCGCCCCCTACTTCCGCATCTTCAACCCCATCATGCAGGGCCAGAAGTTCGACCCAACAGGCGAATACACCCGCAAATGGCTCCCCGAACTCGCCAAACTCCCGCAAGAATATCTCTTCTGCCCATGGCAAGCCCCAACCCTCGTCCTCCACGCCGCCGGAGTAACCCTCGGCGAAATCTACCCCCACC
>RFNJ01000144.1 GCA_009927255.1 Pseudomonadota bacterium
CCAGATAGCTTGATTTTGCGGATTCGCAAGAGCTCATCTCGCAAAATCTAAGCTTCTGGAATGACGGCCCACGGAAAGTGCGAATATACGCGGAAAGTTTTTAAATAGGTACATAACGGCTGCGCTGTTTTTGTATGGCTTGCTTTTGGCTAAGCCGTTTTTTCACCCATGGTTTCGATGTGTGCTTGGGGGGGGAGGTTGGGGGGGACTTCGACGTCTGTCAGCCAGACTTGGCAGCCTAGCGTTAATAATTCGTTTAGCAGGAGGTGGCGGCGGGGGGTGTCGAGGTGGGCGGAGAATTCGTCTATCAGCACTAAGGGGGGTTGGTTGCGTTGGGATTTGACCAGCCTGGTGTGGGCGACCAGCCAATGAACGAGGGCGCGTTTGTGCTGGCCGCTGGAGGCTTGGTGGAGGGGGATGTTTTGCTCTTCCAACGTGAGGGTGCCTTGGACATCGAGGGTGCTGGGGCCGGCGTTGGTGCGTTCCAGTTTGGCGTCAATCTCGCGGCTGCGTTCGAACTTGCCTTTGAGCGCCGCGAGGGGGTTTTCGGTTTGTAGGACTTCCAGCGCGGTGCCGCTGAGTTTGAGAGATAAGGTGGTGAGATGGGGGGTAAGTTGACTGAGATAATTTTGGCGGTTGGTGAGGACGTGGAGGCCCCATTCGGCGGCGAGGCGTTCTTCGGCTTCGAGCCAATCGGGCGCCACGGGTTTGGTTTTGTTGTGGATGAGGAGTTTCAGGCGGGCTTGGCGGTGCTGGGTGAAGCGTTGCACGGCGGTGGCGTGGGTTGGGTTGAGGGCGGTGGTGGCACTGTCTATCCACTTGCGGCGGGCGGCGGGAGGGCCGCTGAAGAGGAAGTCAGTTTCTGGGGTGAGCCAGACTTGGCTGCCCAGCGTGGCGAGATTTTCCAGCGGTTGGCGTTGGCCGTTGATGGTGAGGGTTCTTTCGCCGCCGCGCAGGGTTTGGCCGGTTTCGTTATCGCCACTGTGAGTGGTGAGGGCGGCCCAGATGCCAGCTTGGGGTTTGTTTTGCTGGATGTGGGATTTGTTATCGGCGCCGCGCAGGCTGTGGGGAGTGAGGAGGCTGAGGGCCTCCAGCACGCTGGTTTTGCCGCTGCCGTTGGGGCCGATGAGCGCGATGAGTGGAGTGGTGGGTGGCAGCGTGAGCGTGAAGGCCGCGAGGTTGCGGAAGTGGGTGAGTTTAAGTTGGGTGATGTGCACAGATTAGGGTGCGGTTGGTGAGATTGTTGGTGAGGTTGGGGTTGTGGGGGAGATGGTTGGGGTTACGACTTCAGTTGGGCTGGTACGGATGGCGGGGAGACCAGCGGCGACGCGGCGTTGCTGGATGAAGGATTCAAACTCGGCCTGCGGGACGGCTTTGACGCGCATGAACATTTCGCCGTGGGCTTGGCCGCAGAGTTCAGTACATTGGCCCAAGTAGCTGCCGGGTTTTTCGGCATTGAACCAGGCGTAATTTATCCGGCCGGGAATGGCATCGATTTTGATGCCGAGTTCGGGGACGTGGAGGCTATGGAGGACGTCGGCGGCTGTAATGTGAATGACGATGGGTTGGCCGACGGGCACGACCAGTTCTTTGGTTTGGCGGGGGTAGTTGGGGAGGCTGATTTCGGGGTCATTGCCAGTAGCTTCGGGCGCGGCGACGTGCTTGCCGTCTTCGCTGGCGTCCGGGTAGTAAAAATCCCAGCCGAATTGGTAGCCGACGACTTCGACGTTCATGGCGCCTTGCGGCATGGTGCGGATGTTGACCATCGCGCGGTAGCTTTCCCACGCGATAAAGATGCAGATGAGGGCGGGGATAATTGTCCACAGCAATTCCAGCGGCAGGCTGTGTGAGAAGGTGGCGGGGTTTTGGATTTTATCCCGCCGAAACTTATACATGATGTAGGCCAAGGGGCCAGCCACCACCACCGCAATGACGATGCAAATGAGGAAGATGGCGTTATAAAGCCAAGTAATACTTTCCGCGACTTCCCCCACCGGTGTGGGCAGGCCCATGGGGTGCAGGGTGGTGGTGGAGACCACGGCGAAGGCCGAGGATGCCAGCGTTGTGGCGAGAAGTGTGAGGAGGGTGAGAAGGCGGGGCATGGGGGTGCTTTGCGTGTGGTTTTGTGAGTTGATGGCGCACCATACTCTGGCTGGACGGGGGGTTCAAGGGTGGGGTGGGGGTTTTTGTGAGGGTTCCGTGAGAAAAATGTTATAAAAATGCCACCGTTCCTGACAGATTGCGGGGGTGGTGGTGCGGTGCAACAGCGGCCCCGCTTTTTGCGCTGCGGCGGGGGTAAACCTTTATGGTTGCTGGAGATTTTAAGTTAATTGGTGCACTGCACCATGGAAAATGATGGGTAAGGCCTTCAATTTGATGGGGTTTTTGGTCAGGAAAAGGCTGGCTGAACGGGTGGTTTGGGCTATAAGATTATAGATGGAGACACACCGATGACACCGCCAAAAACACCACCAAAAGGAACCAAACCAGCCCCACTGCCCGCCCCTGCCCTGCCAGAGGCAGCGGCGCCTGCGGTGGGCGAGAATTATCGGGAGATTGACCAGAAAGCCTATGCCCGTTACATGCGGCTGGGGCAGGCTTTGTTGCGGAATACCAGCATTAACTTAAAATTTACCCAGCAGAACAATGCGCTGCATCGGGGCGATATTTTTCTGTTTAACCACTTTACGCGGCTGGAGACGATTTTGCCGCCGACCATTTTGTTTAGCGAAACCGGCAGCATTTGCCGCAGCGTGGCGCACCATGCGTTGTTTGCGGTGAACAATGCGTTGGGGGAGTTTTTGAACCAGACCGGTGCAATTTCCAACACCGCGCCGAACTTGCTACCTTTTTTGGCGGCGGAGATTTTGCGCGGGCGCAAGGTGGTGATTTTCCCTGAAGGTGGCATGGTGAAAGACCGGCAGGTGGTGAATGAGAGGGGTGAGCTGGAGATGTTTTCGGCCAGCGCCAACCGCACCCGTAAGCCGCACCGGGGGGCGGCGGCGTTGGCGCTGAATTTGGATTTGATGAAGCATAAAATTCGCCAGATTTTTGCACGCAATGACCGCGAGCAGATTATGGCGTGGTGCCAGAGCTTGCAAATGACCGAAGCGCAACTGCAGGCGGTAAGCCTGAAGCCGACGCTGATTGTGCCGGGGAATATTACCTATTACCCCATCCGCACCGGTGAGAATATTTTGACGCGGGCGTTGGAGAAACTGATGGACCGCCCGCCTGCGGCGGCGGTGGATGAGCTGACGATTGAGGGAAATATCTTTTTAAACCAGACCGATGTGGACATTGCTTTTGGCAAGCCGTTGCAGGCGGTGGAGAGCCTTGGCTGGGCGGAAGAGCAGTTGCTGAACCTTGAGCTGGGGCATGCGCGCAGCCCGAAAGAGGTGTTTGCGCTGACCGAGGATGCGGGGGGGATTAGCGGGATGTATTTTAGGCGATTTATGGACCGTAATACCGACCGGATTCGGGAAGCCTACAGCCGGGCGATTTATGAAAACACCACGGTGAACTTGAACCACCTGATTGCCACGCTGATGCTGACGCTGGTGCGCAAAGGGGTGTTGGATATTCCGGCCAGCCAGTTTTACCGCACGCTGTATGTGGCGGTGAAAGATTTGCAGGAGCGGGGGTTGGTGAATTTGCATTGTAGTTTGAAGTATCCCGATGCTTACCAAGGGGTGTTGACGGGGACGAACCGTGGTTTGTTGGGGTTTATGGAGAGTTGCACGCGGGCGGGGGTTTTGCGATTGGAACAGGGCGCGTTGCACTTTGATGAGCGGATTACTAAGGTTTCGGGGATTGATACGGTGCGGTTGGACAACCCCGTGCAGGTGCATGCCAATGAAGTGGCGCTGGTGCCGGCGGTGAAGCAGGCGGCGGAGCATGCGCTGGCGCAGGTGCGCAAGGTGAGCGATGTGATGATTGCGAATTGGCAGTTTGCGGATGAGCTGACGGCGTATCATGGCTTGCGGCGTAAATATGGCAACCGTGCGGCGGAGACGTTGTTGGCGGCGGAGGATGAGGAGATTCATGCGCCTTATTTGCTGGCGGGGACCAAGAAGGTAGGGATTTTGCTGGTGCATGGGTTTGCCAATTCGCCGCGCGAATTGCGTGAATTTGGGCGGCACTTGAATGCCCAAGGCTACCCGGTGCTGGGGATGCGGTTGGCGGGGCATGGGACGAGTTGGTTGGACTTGGAACAGCGAAGCAAGCAGGACTGGGTGGCTTCGGTGCGGGTGAACTTTGGTATTTTGGCGGCGCGGGTGGAGAAGGTGATTGTGGTTGGATTTTCCACCGGTGGCGCGCTAGCAATGCACTTTGCGGCCGAGAAGCCTGCCAAGCTGGCGGCGATTGCGGTGGCTGCGGCGCCACTGCTGGTGCAAGACCGCAATATGAACTTATTGCCGCTGGTGATGGGCTTCCGGCAGACATTGGGGCGATTGCCGGGGCTGCGGCAGGCGCTGCGGTATTATCCGTTTGGCAAGAAGGGGAATACTTATGCGCAGGTGGGGGTGGCTTCGCTGAATGAGCTGCGGTTGGTGAGTGCGACGTTGGATGAGGTTTTACCGAACGTGGCGCTGCCGGTGCTGGTGATGCAGGGTTTGCAAGACGAGACCGTGCAACCGAAAAGCGCGCAGCTGATTTTTGAGCGGTTGGCTAGTTCTGAGAAGGATCTGGTGTGGATTGACCACAGTGCGCATGGCTTGATTGAGCAGAAGATTGGCAAGAGCTGGGATTATATTTTAGAGTTTGTGGCAAAGTGGTCCGGCAAGGCTTAAGGAGAGCATGATGGTGAAAGTGCGTGGATTGGGTGAGCATCCGTCGCTTGCGACGGGGGTGAAGGGGCGTGGGGTGGATTTTGTTGTGCCGGAAGGGCCGTTGTTTGGGCTGTTGGAGCGGGCGGCGTTGGTGCATCCGGAGCGGGTGTGTGTGGATTTTTTGGGGCGGACGACCAGTTATGGCGAGATGTGGCGGCAGGTGGAGGCTTTGGCAGCGTGGCTGCTGCGGCATGGCTTTGGTAGTGGGCAGCGGGTGGGGATTTGTTTGCCCAACTGCCCGCAGGCGGTGGTGGCGTATTATGGGATTTTACGCGCGGGTGGGGTGGTGGTGAATTTAAGCCCGCTGCAAACCGCCGAGGAGCTGGCGGCGCAGGTGGCAGATAGTGGCACGAAGATGGTGATTTGCCCGAATTTGAATAAGATTTTGCCGAAGGTTTATCCGCTGTTATTGGGTAAAAAATTGAAGCGGTTAATGGTGGTGAATTTTGCCGAGGCGTTGCCGTGGCCGCAGAGTTGGTTGTTTCGAGTGTTTAAGTTTAAAGAGATTTCACCCGTGCCAGCGCATGAGGGTTTGGTGTGGATGGAGGAGGTTTTGGCGGGGCGAAGCAAGCCGCGTGAGGTGAAGATTAACCCTGCTAAAGACCTAGCGTTGCTGCAATTTACCGGTGGCACCACCGGTGTGCCCAAGGCGGCGATGCTGACCCACCGCAACCTGATGGCCAACACCGAGCAGGTGCGGATTTGGCTGGGTGAGACGGCGCCTGAAGGCGAGCGGTTTTTGACGATTTTGCCCCTTTTCCATGTGTTTGCGATGACGGCGTGTATGAACTTGGGGATTGCGGTGGGGGCGACTTTGGTGTTGGTTCCGGCGTTTCAGCTGAGCCAGCTGTTGGGGATTATTAGGCGCACCAAGCCGACGATTTTCCCCGCCGTGCCGAGTTTGTTTGGCGCGATTGCCAACCACTTTGCGGCGCATCCGGCGCAGGTGGCAGCGAGTGGGATGGGGGGGATTCGGTGGTGTATTTCGGGTGGGGCGCCGCTGCCTGCGGATATTAAGGCGCGGTTTGAGAAGCTGAGTGGCTGCGTGATTGTGGAGGGGTATGGCTTGACCGAGGCATCGCCGGTGGTGAGCTGCACGCCGCCGATGCGGCAGGTGGCGGGATCAGTCGGGCAGCCGTTGCCGGGCACCGCGATTGAAATTCGGGATTTGAAAAAACCTGCCAAGATTTTGGGTGCGGGAAAAACCGGCGAGATTGTGGCCAAGGGGCCGCAGGTGATGCAGGGCTACTGGGGCAAGCCCAAAGAAACCGCCAAGGTTTTGCAGAAGGGTTGGCTGCGCACCGGCGATGTGGGGCACCTTGATGTGCAGGGCTTTTTGCACCTGACCAACCGCTTGAAGGAGATTATTTTGGTGAGTGGTTACAATGTGTATCCCCGTGCGATTGAAGAAGTGGTTTATCGGCACCCAAAAGTGGCGGAGGTGACGGTGATTGGCGTGCCCGATGCCGACAAGGGTGAACGGCCGAAGATTTTTGTGGCGGCGAAGGCGGGGGAAGTTGTGAGTGAGGCGGAGATTTTGGAATTTGTGAAGGACAAGTTGAACCCGTTACAACGGCCGGTGGCGGTGGAGGTGCGGGCGAGCTTGCCCAAAACACCGATGGGGAAATTGGACCGGAAGGTTTTGGTGGCGGAGGAGCGGGCGCGGCGGGGGTAGTGGGTGCAGGGTGCAGGGTTTAGGGAAAGTTTGAGTTAAGAGCTTCGTGGAGAGGGGGCGATACGGGTGGTGCCGGATAGGGGGTGGGCACCCCGATTTTTTATAGGAAAAAATCGGCCCACTCGCCTTCCGGCACGGAGGATTTGAGCTGGGTGCTTGAGTCGTTGGATTCCAGATAGCTTGATTTTGCGGATTCGCAAGCGCTCATCTCGCAAAATCTAAGCTTCTGGAATG
>RFNJ01000131.1 GCA_009927255.1 Pseudomonadota bacterium
GAAAACCAACTCACCATCCCCACCGTCGCCGTCGGCCCCGCCCAGCCTGCCACCGGCGCCAAATGCATCCGCCTCGGCGCCCTCGAATACCTCACCACCCCCCCGGAACCCCGCTTGCTCAAAGCCCTGCTCGCCAAGTTCGTCAACACCACCACCGCAGGCCCCATCGCGGCAGATGCCACCACCCAAGCCCTCCTCCAACAAGCCAGCCAATTCGCCCAATCCAGCGCCACGGTTCTGCTGCGCGGCGAAAGCGGCACGGGGAAGGAAGTGATGGCCCACTACATCCACCACCATAGCCCACGCAAAAACCAACCCTTCATCGCCGTCAACTGCGCCGCCATCCCAGAAAATCTGCTGGAGTCGGAACTCTTCGGCCACACCAAAGGTGCCTTCAGTGGCGCGGTGGCGGAACGCAAAGGCAAGTTCCAGCAAGCCCACGGCGGCACATTGCTGCTCGATGAAATCTCCGAAATGGACCTAAGCCTGCAAGCCAAACTGCTGCGCGCCATCCAAGAAAAAACCATCGACCCCATCGGCGCCGACAAACCCATCCCCGTCGATATCCGCCTCATCGCCACCACCAACCGCCAGCTGGAAAATTATATCGCCGAAGGCAAATTCCGCGAAGACCTCTACTTCCGCCTTAGTGTAATAACACTCGACCTCCCCCCCCTGCGCAACCGCCCCGCCGATATCATCCCGCTGGCCAACCATTTCCTCCACAAGCACGCCCAAGCCAACGGCTACACCCGCACCCCCACCCTCAATCCCACCGCCGCCCAAAAGCTCACAAGCTGCTACTGGAAAGGCAACGTCCGCGAGCTCGAAAACACCACCCACCGCGCCCTGCTGCTGGCTGGCCCGGCGGCAGCGGAAATCACCGAAGCCCACATCCTGCTCTCGCCCATGTCCCTGCAACACATGCCCATCGCCGCCAGCAACCACAACGCCCACACCAGCATCGCTCCCACCACCGCCACCCCACCCCTCAATCCCATGGCCCACGCCGCCGCCCAAGCCTACGGCGGCCATAGCAGCAATACCCCCTTCATCCCCAAACGCCTGTCCGAAATCGAGCGCGAAACCTTAGCCGCCACCCTCACCTACACCCAAGGCAACAAACAATACGCCGCCGATCTCCTCGGCATCTCCCTCACCATCCTCACCGAAAAACTCCAAGCCACCGGCCTCACCCCCTAACCAGATATCCAGCAGCATAATAGGTAGCACACAACCCAACTCGTCCGTGCCGGAAGCCAAGTGGTTCAGCATTTATCCTATATAAATGCTGGGGCCCCGATGGCTATCCGGCACCACCCGCATCGCCAACTCTCTACAAAGCTCCCAACCCACTCCCACCAATCAGCAACCGCGCAGCGGTCATGCCGGCGAAGACCGGTATCCACGAAACCCCTATCTCGCAAAAAACAACAAGCCTCTCTAAAACCCACGCCAAGCGAACAAAACCTTGGCTCGCCGGAGTCCATAGGACGTAGGCGGCCAAGGCATCACCAATTCACTCCATAACCACCCCCAACCCCACCCATTTGCCTACCCAAAAGGCACCAACAACCCGCACCATAAAAATACATGATAAATACCAAATCATGCTCAAAATCTCGCAATTTCTCCACAACACCGTCCATTGGCTCATCGCACCCCTCTACCACCGCCTTCCCAAAAAATTTCAACACCTTATGCTCTTCGTCATTTCCGGCGGCATGGGCTTCACGACTGACGGCACCATCCTCCTCACGCTGGAATATGTATTTAACCTCAGCCCCTTTATTGCCCGTATTTTCAGTATCATAGCCGCAGTCTGCGTCAGCTGGCTGGCCCACCGCACCCTCACCTTCGCCGTGCAAAAAGCGCCAACTTGGGCCGAATTCACTAGCTTCGTCGCCCTCGCCGCCTCCGGCGCCATCCTCAATTATCTGGTGTTTTCCGCCACTTTATGGCTCAATTTGTCCAGCCACTCCCTGCCTGCGATGATCTTTTCCTCGCTCACCGCGATGTTTTATTCCTATTTAGGCATGCGTTTTGGCGTTTTTCGCAAAATCCACACATTAAAGCACAAGTAGTCTTGTAAACCATTGAAATGTCGTTTTTTAATTTTTTCCATGTCCAGTTTTTCTTGCATCTCAAATTCCCCAGCGCCATGATAAACATATAACAGAAGGAGACCCAACCATGCGTACCCAAATGCAAACCGTCACTCAGGCCGAAAGCGCCCTCAATTCTCACTTAAATCAAACATTTAACTACATGGCCGCGGGCGTCGGCCTGTCCGGTGTGGTGGCCTATTTCACCATCAACACCCCTGCCCTGCTGGCAATTGCAGCAGGCGGCGGCTTTATCTGGATGATTGGCCTGCTCATCCTCGCCTTCACCCTACAAAGCATTGTTTTTAAACTACAACCCGCCGCCGGCCTCGCCGTTTTTGCCGGCTACAGCGCCTTTATGGGCTTCGCTTTTTCGCCCTTGGTCGCGCAATATACCGGCAGCAGCGTGGCATCCGCCTTCGGTGTAGCCGCCCTGATGTTCGCCGGAACCGCCGCCTACGGCTACTTCACCAAGCGCAGCCTGGCGGGCATAGGCACCTTCTTGGTGATGGGCCTGTGGGGCTTGCTGGCCGTGGCATTGGGCACCATGGTGGCTGGCATGTTCGGCGTGCAAGTGGGCATGATGCAAACCGTCATCAACCTCATCGCCGTGCCGCTGTTTGCCGGATTAACCGCCTACGAAGTCAACAACATCCGCGAAACGTTCGCCCAGTATGGCCGCGACGAACTGCTGCGCAGCCGCCTCGCCATTCTGCAAGCCACCAGCCTGTATGTCAGCTTCATCAACATGTTCCTCAGCCTCCTCCAACTCCTCGGCAACCGCCAAGAGTAGGCAAAAAAGCCCAATAAAAAAACCGGCCTCAGCCGGTTTTTTGCTGCCCCATCGCCCAAATAATCCGCCATTCCGCCATCAAAACCTTCTGCACACTCAACCGCCCATAACGCATCAATTCCATCTTCTGTAAGCGTGGCTCTGCCCGAATTTCCGCCAAGCTCACCAACCGCTTAAACTTCACCACCGGCGCCACTTTCACCACCACCCAAGGGTGCGGTGGCGGCCCAAATGTTATATCCGGCTCCGCCTCCCCCACCACCCGCACCACCCCCACAACGCCCGTTAATTTTCCCGCATTGGAATGATAAAAAAACGCATCATCCCCCTTTTTCATCGCCCGCAAATTATTCCGCGCCGAATAATTCCGCACCCCATCCCACACTCCAATTTTCTCAGAAACCAGGCTCTCCCAGCCATAAACCTCCGGCTCACTCTTCATCAACCAGTAGGCCATGATTTGCCCCTACTACTTTCCTAATTCCCGCCAATTATATCGCGTCGCAGAAGTCTCCACCACGCTCCCACTCACCAGCGCCACGGTTGGGCTCACCTCCGTCAAACTCACCACCTCCGCCACCACCGCCCGCAATACTGCCGTATCACTGGCACTGTTCGCATTCGGCACCACCGCACTCGGGTCAAATGGAACAGGTGCGCCCGGTACATTCGGCATCTCCCCACTCACCACCACACTCGGCGTCACCACAACGGGCGTACTCAAAACCCTTGGCGGCTCGGTAAAAACCCGCCCCCCCGCCGCCACACAACGCCGTGGGAAAGTATAAATCAACGCCACCCCACTCTTCAAACACTCATCAAAATCCCGCAACCGTGCCGAAGCCACAGTGGGCCGCTCACTGGTTTCCAGCAGCAAATTATTATCCGGCAGCAAACATTGGCGCGGCGTGGTTTCCACCACTTTCTGGCCCATAATCCGGCATTGTTCAAAGCTAATCACCGGCAAAACATTCACCCCCAGCAACTGGTCGCGCCGCACCCGCGCGGTGCCAAACAACCAATATTCCAACATCCGACCATAATCTTTACCCAAGGTTTTTTTCCCATCCAATAATTTTCCCTCAAAAATTCGCAACGGCGCAAACCGCCGCCCATCCACCGTTTCCAACAACAAAACCACGCCCTTATACGCCGCATCTTTACGCGGAAGTTTGGGCCAAATTTGGTCTTCGCTGCGCGGAACATCCGGCAACTCCGCCAGCTTACGCAGCAGCACCTGCATCTGCGTTTGGCTCATCACCCAGCGCGGGTTTTCCGTCCCCAACCGCATATCCACCAGCACCGTCACCTGCTGAATATCTTCGCGCTGTGCCACAATCTCGCGCAAAACGGGCGGCATCATCGCATCCTGCGGCAGTGGAGTATCCGCTGGCCAATCTGCCGCCCACCCACTCACCACAATACTCAGCAAGCCAAGCACCAAAAATTTCATCATCATCCCACCTCCACCACCCGTGGTCTTTTCATCAAATATTCAATCGCTTGCAGCGGTGTCACATCACCATGCAAAATGCCATCCACGGCCGAAACAATCGCCAAATCCAAGCCATGCGCCTGCGCCTGCACCGTAATAATCCGTGCCGCCAACAGCCCTTCCACTGTGCCCACTTTCATCTTCGCTTCCTGCACCGCCATGCCCCGCCCCACCATCTGGCCAAACCGATAATTCCGCGAAAGGTTCGAAGTCGCCGTCAGCAACAAATCCCCCATCCCCGCCAAGCCCCACACCGTGCTCTCGCGCCCACCCAACGCCTTGGCAAAACGCGCCATTTCTACCAAGCCACGCGTCAACATCGCCGCCCGCGCATTGTGGCCCATATCCAGCCCATCCAAAATTCCCGCCGCCACCGCCAAAATGTTCTTCATCGCGCCCCCCACCTGCGCCCCCACAATGTCGGTACCTTCATAAATCCGCACCCAATCCACCATAAAACTCTCCGCAATCCGTGCGCGAAAATCCCCATCCATCGCCGCCAATAAAAACGTCGTAATCCGCCGCTCCATCAACTCACGAGCAAAGGTCGGGCCGGTCATCACTGCCATATTTTTCACGTCCGGCGCCAGCTCGCGCCACACTTCGGTCAACAATGCGCCGTCGCTCTCCCGCAGGCCTTTGGCGGTCATAATCAACCCATGCTGCGGCCCCAAGTGCCCCGCCAACAGCGCCGCCACCGCGGCATTGGCCTCGCTGGGGATTGCCAACACAATCAGCTCACATTCCTTCGCCAACTGCTCCATCCGCTGGGTCGCCCGAATACTCTCATGCAACCGCAAGTCCGGGTAACGCTTCCGGTTCTGCCCAATCCGATTAATATCATCCACCACCAGCGGGTCACGGTCCCACAGCAGCACATCTTGCCCGCCATGGGCCAAAGTGCTGGCTAAAGCAGTGCCCCACGCCCCCGCGCCAACCACGCCCCATTTCTCGCGGGTTACATTCAATTCCACGCAATACATCGCCTATTTTGTATCACTAAAAAAACCATAACCCATCATAGCCCAGCAAACCCACACCACAAGCCCCACACCACAACTCACCCCACCCCCCGCAACTCCCCTGCCACCAAAAACTAATCCCTAAGCTAAGCAGAAAGCTCTAAGCATCCGCCACCGTCCGCACATCCTGCAGCTCCCAGTTTGGGTCGCTGCCATTCAGTGCGCGAGCTAAAATCCATACTTTATCCACCGTGCGCGCCGCGGTGCGCTTACCTTCACGCAACCGTAGGCGCAGCGCCACCTCAATCACTGCACTGCGGCCATGCACCCGTCCGCGCAGAATTTTAAGTTCCTCCACCTCATCCAGCACCGTGCTTTCCCAAGTGTTATGTTCTTCCCAAGTGCTCACCAACCGCGCCAACAGTTGCGGACCACACAATTGGTCAAGCGCATCAGCATCCTTGGCATTCCAGCTTTCATAGAAATACGCCACCGCCTTTTCCACGCCGGATAAAAACTTGTTTGCCTCAAAGTTGCGGTCACGTTGGATAATCTCGGCCAAGCCCTCCGGCATCCCAGTCACCCCAGCGCGCCCACGCTTGCCACGTTGATTGTCTCGCGGATTTTCCTGTTCTGGCATCTCCCGCTCCACCATGCTTTCGTCCCCCATTTCCTCACCATCGTCTTGCATGGCAGCGGCTAAATCATCCTGCAACACTGCACGCTGTTCTTCGCGCTGGGCATCGCGCGGCTTGCCGCCAAGCGGCGTTTTCCGCCCAAACATCCGCTCATACTCCGCCGTCCGCGTTGCTTTATCGCGCAAATCTACTGGCAGTTTAAAGCCGGTAAACCGTGTAATCACCCACACCAGCACCACCAGCGCAATCAGCACATCCAACCAAATCATTATAAAATCCTCACCCTGTTTACTTGTGCCCCAGCAGCGGCCCGGCCCCTTGCTTCAGCAAGTCAGCGGCCACCTCCTTGCCCAAGGCCTCGGCCTCAGCATAAGGCCTCTTGGCCCGCGCCCGCAACACTTTCTCGCCGTCCAGACTACTTACCATCGCAATCAGGCGCAAATTCCGCCCCGCCGTCACCTCGCAATACCCCGCAATCGGCGTATGACAGCCACCTTGCAGCGCCTTTAGCAACGCCCGCTCCGCCGTCATGCACGCCGCCGTATCCGCATGGCTAATCTTTTCCAACAATGCACCCAGCTCGGCATCCGCTGCCCGATATTCCACCGTAATCACCCCCTGCCCAATCGCCGGCAGCATCACATCTGGCTCAAAAATCTCACAAATCCGCCCCTCCAAACCAATCCGCCGCAGCCCACTCGCCGCCAGCACCGCCGCATCCACTTCACCACTATCCACCTTGCCTACGCGGGTATCCGCATTGCCGCGCAACGGCACCACTTCAAGGTGCGGAAAGTTCATCCGCAACTGCGCCGCCCGCCGCACACTGCTGGTGCCAATTTTGGCGCCTTTTTTCAGGCTTACCAAGCTTTCGCCTGCGCGGCACACCACCGCATCGCGCAAGTCTTCGCGCTGTAAAAAGGCTCCCAAAGCCAGCCCCGCTGGCAAATCCACATCACCGGGCACATCTTTTAGGCTATGCATCGCCATATCCGCACGGCCGTCCAGCACTTCATGCTCCAGCGCCTTTACAAACGCACCTTTGCCACCAATTTGTTGCAAATCGCCCTTAAATTTTTCATAGCAGCCATCACTCACCACCTCATGCACCAAAAACGCATGCTGCGGTGCCACCTTGCGTAACAATTCAATAATTTTATTGGTTTGCGCCAGCGCCATCTTGCTGCGCCGCGTGGCAATCCGAAAGGTGCGAGAAGCCATGAAAAATCAATCTCTCAAAAGTTTTATGCCATTCATTCGCGCCTTCATAACGCCAAACCCCCCACGCCACAAGCCCAAAAGTTTGCTATGCTAGCCCCCATGGAAACCTACCTGATTCTCAAAACTCTCCATCTCATCAGCATGGTGGCATGGTTTGCCGGGCTGTTTTACCTGCCGCGGATTTTTGTGTATCTGGCGGAAAGCCCTCCCGCCGCCCACCCCACCCTGCACACCATGGCGCGCAAACTCAGCCACTACATCATGCTCCCCGCCGCTGCCGCCACTTGGGCTTTCGGCCTCGCCCTGATGCTGAGCCAACCCTACCTGCTCCAGCAAGGCTGGCTGCACGCCAAACTCGGCCTCGTCCTGCTCCTCACCGCCTATCAAGTCTCGCTGGAATTCTTCCGCCTGCAACTCCTGCAAAACCCCAAAACCCGCAGCGGCAAATTCTTCCGCTATTACAACGAAGTCCCCACCCTGCTCCTCATCACCATCATCACTTTGGCGGTGTTTAAGCCATTTTAAAGATGCGCCGTAAACCATCCCCCCAACGCTCCCTCATCGCCACATGGTTGCGGCGTATTGGCCTTACGCTCGCCATCCTCATCGCCCTCCCTTTCCTCCTCACCCCCCTTTACAGCATCCTTAATCCACCACTCACACCACTGATGGTCATTCGCCTCACCCAAGGCCACCATTGGCATCAGCGCTGGACGCCCCTCAATAATATTCCTCTCCACGCCCAGCGCGCGGTGATGGCAGCGGAAGACAACCTCTTCTGCCAGCACGAAGGTTTCGATTGGAAAGCCATCAGCCGCGCCTACCAGCACAACCAGCGCAGCAAACGCACCAAAGGCGCCAGCACCATCAGCCAGCAAACCGCCAAAAACCTGTTCCTCTGGCCGCAAAGCAGTTGGTTGCGTAAGGGGCTGGAAGTGCCACTTACTTGGTGGCTCGAAACCACGCTGAGCAAACCACGGATTCTGGAACTCTACCTCAACATCGCCGAATGGGGCCCCGGCGTGTATGGCATTGAAGCCGCCGCCAAACACCACTTCAACACCCGCGCCAAAAACCTCACCCCGCGCCAATCCGCCCAGCTTGCCGCCATTCTGCCCAGCCCGCTGCGCTGGTCGGCCAAGCGCCCAGGGCCGTATGTTGCCATGCGCGCTGGCCGCATCCAAACCCGCAGCTACCAACTCGGCCCCCTCTTCAATTGCATCAAGAAATAGCCAACAATGCCAGAGTTACCAGAAGTTGAAACCACCCTCCACGGCGCCAGCCCCACCCTGCTGCACCAGCCGCTGACTGGCGTTACCATCCGTGTGCCCAAGCTGCGCCTGCCCACGCCCAATGCTGCGAATATCCAAGGCCAAACCGTTATCAACCTCGAACGCCGCGCCAAATACATCCTCGCCCACCTCAGCAACCACACCACCCTGCTGCTGCACCTGGGCATGAGCGGCCGCCTCACCATCAACAAACCCGCCCTTGAAAAGAACGACCATATCCTGCTGCAAACCCCCAAAGGCACTATTACCTTCACCGACCCCCGCCGCTTCGGCCTCTTCCTCCACCTCCCCACCAGCCAACTTGCCAGCCACCCCTTGCTCAAAAACCTCGGGCCAGAACCTTTAGGGGCCACCTTCACCACCAGCTACCTCCACCAAGCCCTACAAAAAAAATCCACCGCCATTAAACCAACCCTGATGGACAACCACATCGTCGTCGGGGTGGGGAACATTTATGCCTCCGAAAGCCTCTTTCGCAGCCACATTCACCCCCAAACCCGCGCCCATCAGCTCACCAAATCACACCTTAATCAACTCATAAAACATATCAAACAAACACTAACTGATGCCATCAAAGCTGGCGGTTCTTCGCTCAAAGACTTCACCCACAGCAACGGCCAACTCGGCTATTTCCAAAGCCAATTCAACGTCTACGGCCGCGAAAACCAACCCTGCCACCGCTGCCAAACCAAAATCAAAAAAATCACCCAAGCCCAACGCGCCACCTTCTTTTGCCCCACCTGCCAAAAGCTTTAAAGCAGTTGAGGAGATGGTGCGTGCACCATCTCCTCACAAAGCCTCCTTTCTGTATCGGGGAAGAAGAGAACCCCGGTGATCACTCGTGGCCCACGGTGGGGACGCACTAAGAGGTAGTCACCAACCCCTGGTTTTCATTGCCCTGGTAGGCTGGGCACCCCCGCAAGCGGGGGTATTTCTGCAGGTCATTCGAGCGAAAGAGCTAACCGCGTACCGAAAACACGTGCTTACTTCCTCTCAGTTTTGAAACGTGCCCCCGACGGTTGGGAGTGCGTCTCTGCAAAATCAGATAATGCATACACCATACAAAGTCAACCCCCCTTCCTTAATCTTTTTTTCATGATATAGCTAACCCCATGATTATCTTTGCAATCGAAACCTCTTGCGACGAAACCGCCGCCGCCATTGTGGATGTTCCCACCCGCCAAATTCTGGCGCAAACGCTTACGTCGGAAATCCTCAGCAACGCCCCCTACGGCGGTGTGGTGCCAGAACTCACCGCCCGCGCCCACCAGCAGCACCTACCCGCGATTGTTAACCAAACCCTCGCCAAATCAGGCTTGGGTTGGCCGCAAATTAATGCCATTGCTGCCACCACCGGCCCCGGCCTCACCACCGCGCTGGTGATTGGCAGCACCTTTGCCAAAACGCTGGCGGTGGCCACCGGCAAGCCGTTTTTGGCCACCAATCATATTGAAGGCCACGCCCTCACCCCGCACCTTACCAACCCCGCACTCACCTTCCCCTACCTACTGCTGCTGGTCAGCGGCGGCCACTGCCAGTTGGTGAATGTTAACAATGTTGGCGACTACCAACTGCTTGGCACCACGGTGGATGATGCAGTAGGCGAGTGTTTTGATAAAGTCGGCAAACTGCTCGGCCTGCCCCACCCCGCTGGCCCCGCGATAGAAAACCTCGCCAAAACCGGCAACCCCCATGCTATCAAACTCCCCCACCCCCTCAAAGACCAATCTCTCAATTTCTCCTTTTCGGGCCTGAAAACCGCCGTGCGTGAACATTTGCTGAAGCACCCCGATACCAACCACGCCGACCTCGCCGCCAGCTTCCAGCACACCGCCGCCGAAATCCTCACCTATAAAACCAAACGCGCCATCCAGCAAACTCAAGCCACACAAGTAGTTGCCGCAGGCGGCGTCGCCGCCAACCTCACCATCCGCGCCAAATTGCAACAAATCTGCGCCGAACACCACGCCACCTTCAGCGCCCCCCCCCTCAAACTCTGCGGCGATAACGCGGTGATGATCGCCTATGCTGCTGGCCTCCGCCACCTAGCAAACCTCCCCAACACCGGCCTCCCCACCGCCGTCCGCCCCCGCTGGCCATTATCAGAATCACACATATAGTCCTTTGCATAATTTACTACATATTGTGTATTAAGAAGCACCCCACACGGGCCGTCATTCCAGAAGCTTAGATTTTGCGAGATGAGCGCTTGCGAATCCGCAAAATCAAGCTATCT
>RFNJ01000067.1 GCA_009927255.1 Pseudomonadota bacterium
CCTTTCGGCCCCCTTTTTGATTTTGGAATTTTTATGAAATTTTTTAGGGGGTGGCGGATGAGAGTGAGCGAAATTCGGGACCGCATTGTGGAGCTGAGCCATGCCAGCACCGGTGACGGCGAAGTGCAAGCCAAGGCGCTGGGCTGGCTGAACGCTGCCTATGGCGAATTGATGAATGAACTGATGCCCTATATGCCCGCGGCGTTGCAGGTGCAGGAACAGTTGGTGACCAATACAGCTGGGGTGGCTGTGGTGGCGCGGGAGATTTATCGGGCGGTGCGGGTGGTGGAGCGCAATGGTGGCGGCGTGCTGGAGGTGGTGGTGCCGGAGGTGATTTTGGCGGCTGACCCGTTGGGCAATGCCACGGGGAATCCGGTGCGTTGTGTGGTGCGGGGGCGGGAGGTGCAGGTGCATCCCGCTGCCGAGGTGCCGCTGAGTGTGCTGTATGTTCCGGCAGTGCAGGAACTGCTGGAAAATGGTGAGGAGGCGGCAGTGCTGTTGCCTGCGAGCCATCACAGTGCGTTGGTGTGGGGTGGGTTGGTGTGGAGCAGTTTGTTTGAGCGGGGGTTTGGCGGCAGTGGCGAGATGGGGGTGTATCGGCGCCAATGGGAAGAGGCCAAGCAACGGGTGAAGCTGGCGCTGCTGGGCAATGCCGGTGAGGCGTTGCGGGTGAAGCCCTTTGAGTTGGTGTGACGGGAATTAACAAAGCAAGGAGTGGCGGTGATGAGGCGTGATTTGCAGACGGCGGTGGTGCCTTTCCCCAAAGGTTTGATGAGCACGGCGCGCAGCGCTTTGGCGATGCCGGCCACCTTTGGCCGCGAGGTGCGCAATATGCTGATGGCCGCCGATGGGGCGGGGGCCAAGCGCAATGGCGTGGTGGCGGTGGGCAGCGCGATTGCCGGGGAGACGGTGGTGGCGGTGATGGGGTTTCAGGCTGCTGCTGGTTATCAGCTGATGGTAGCCACCAATGCGGGGAAGATTTACCGGCAGAATGGGGCGGCTTGGGAGCTAGTTTATAGTGGGCTTGATGGTGCTGGGGTGGTGCGGACGGTGGCTTTTGCCGGGCGGCTTTTGTTATGCAATGGGGTGGATGATGTGTTGGTTTATGATGGCAGCGCATGGAGTGTGGTGAGTAGGCTGGTTGTTGATAGTGCGAGTGGCTTGACGTTTGTGAGTTCTAGCCAATTTAGGATTAACAGCACGGCGAGTTTTTATGCGGTGGGGAGCCAAGTACGGGCCAAGTTGGGCACCACCTTTGTGACCGCCAATGTGAGTGCGGTGAGTGTGAGTGGGCCGCAGGTGACGGTGACGTTGAATGCGGCGGTGTTGACCAGCGCTTTGAATGAAGTGGCTTATACGGTGAAGCCGCCGAAGTTTGCTTTTATGGCGGCGGCGCATGACCGCTTGTGGGGATTTGGCAAGGGGCCGCTGGTGGCGAGCCTAAGCAGTGATGTGGAGCGGATGCGGGTGTTTTATACCCATGGGGTGAATGACCATGCGGCGTGGCCCGACCCGGCGACGGGGGTGATTCCCAGCATTAACCTGGCCGACAAAGCGGGGGTGGCCGATGAGCTGCTGGCGATGGCGGTGAAGGATGGGATGACGGTGTTTGTGGGGCGCAACCATTTGCAGCTGTGGGTGGGGAGTAACCCGAACACGGTGGGAGATTTTGGCTGGAGCAAGACGATTCCGTTGGGGGCGGTGCATGGCAGCGCGGTGATGAGCTTGCCCAATGACCTGATGCTGCTGACCCGCCAAGGGGTGCGCACGCTGAGCCGTAGTTTGCAGACTGAACAGTTGGATGTGAGCGATGTGGGCGGTGAGCTTGACCCGACGGTGAATGCTTTGTTGGGGCAGGTGCTGGCCGATGTGGCGGCTTACCGCCGCGTGGTGCCGCTGCGTTTTGAGCCGCAGGGATGGCTAGGCGTGGCGTTGGGGGATGTGGCGCTGGTGTGGCAGATTGGGGCCTTTGGGCAGGGCTGGGTGGTGTTTGATGGGGTGTTTGGTGGCGCAACGGCCAGCCACAATGCGCCAGATGGCACGTTGTATGTGGCCAAGGGGGGGCAGGTTTACCGCTATGACACCGCTGCATGGAGTGATGCGGGGGAGGCGATTGTGACCCGTTGGTGGACGCCGTGGCTGCGGCCTGCGGCGGATGGCAAGCGTTGGGCGAATAAATATGTGGAGCTGCTGGTGGCGCCTGCGGTTTCGATGCCCGTGACCCTGCGCCGCTATGACGACTATGACGATGCCAACCCGCAGGTGTTGACGCTGGAAGTGCCGCCGCAGGCTGACTTTTGGGACAGCGCAGAGTGGGACAGTGCGGCATGGGACAGCGGTGGCGCGAGCAACCCCGTGGCGCGTGACCATGTGGTGGTGGATGTGCTGGCGATGGCGCTGGAGAGCGCGAGTGTGAACGGGCCTTTGACCGTTTTTGGATTGAAACTTTATGGAGTGGCAGAACGATGAGCAATAAATATCAGCGGCCGGTGGGGGCCTATGCAGGCAGCAGTGGGTTGGGCAACCGCACGAAGTATCAGGACGATGCCAATGCGGTGCCGAAGCGGGCGATATCTTCCAGCAAGATTGATGGTGACTTTAACTACTTGGTGGATGCGATTAACCAACTGGATGATGCCAGCGGCAGCCGTGCCAGCGTGGCCGAGCGCCTTGATGTGGCGCTGAACCCCGATGGCACCTTGAAGGCCAGTGTGGCGGGAGCGTTGGATGAGTTTGTGGTGCATGCGGCGCCGGGCACGTTGGCGCGGGTGGACAACAGCACCTTTACGCTGGCGGGTGGTGACTTTAGAGGGATTTATACGGTGAACCGCCGCGTGCGCGTGACCGTAGCGGGCGTGGCGCTGGTGGGCGATGTGGCCAGTTGCAGCTTTGCTGGTGGGATTACCACCGTGAGTGCGGTGGACTTGGTGGACCTGAGTGGTGCGCTGGGGGTGATTTCGGTGGCGCCGACCCAAGTGGCTTATGGCCCGTTGACCACCGGTAGGCGGGGGAATACGCCCCGGCGGGTGGATGCGTTGGTGATTCCTGCCAGCGGTGCGGAGTATAGCTTGCAGGCCGATGTGGCGGACTTGGTGGTGCGCCGTGCGGGCAGCGTGGTGGCGCGGATTGCCAGCGGAGGTGTGAGTGGATTGGCGAGTGCGAGCGTGGCCAGCGCGGCGTTGTCGAGTGATGTGGTGGCGCGGTTGGTTCCGGCAGGGAGTGTGGTGCCTTTTGCGGGGAGCAGCGCACCGACGGGATGGCTACTTTGTGGTGGGCAGGCGGTGAGCCGCACCACGTTTGCGGCGCTGTTTGCGGTGATTGGCACCACCTATGGGGCAGGGGATGGTTCCACCACCTTTGGCCTGCCTGACTTGCGTGGGCGGGCGGTGTTTGGGGTGGACAATATGGATGGCACGGCGGCGAACCGGGTGACGAGTGGGGTTTCCGGCATTGCGGGCACCACTCTTGGCGCGGCGGGGGGCAACCAGGCGATGCAGAGCCACACCCACACCGTGACGGACCCGGGGCACAGCCATACCGATAACCGCTATTTGGGCAGCGCGGCGGGGGCGGCGAATGGTGGGGCGGCGACGGGGAACAATAGCTTTGATGGCACGACTTCGGTGGCGACCACCGGCATTACGTTGGCCAGCACCGGTGCGGGCAGCAGCCAGAACATGCCGCCAGCAATGATGTTGAATTACATCATTAAAACCTGAGGGGGGCTTTGCGGATGGGTGAAATTATGGCGCTGGAGCGCCAGCATTGGCCGGAGCTTTATCGGTTGATGGTGGCGCGGCGGTTTCCGGCTGTGCCGCCGAAATTTGCCGAGGCTGAGCCGATGTTTGGTGCGGCGAAGTTATTTGGTTTGCTGGATGGCAGCGAGCTGAAGGCTGGGTTTGTGTTTGGTGCACCAGATGAGGGGATTGCGCATTTTGATGTGGTGTGTAGCCAGCAGACGCAGGGTTTGTGGGCGACGCCAGAGGTGTTGCGGCGGCTGTTTGCGCTGGCTTTTGGTGAGCTGGGGTTGCGCTGTGTGTGGGTGCAGCCGCATGGCAAGCGGGCGCTGCGGGCGGCCTTGCAGGCCGGATTTTTGGCAGTGACGCCGCTGGATGGGCTAGCGCCGGTGCTGGCGATGACGCCGCATTTGTTGCCCCCAAAATTTAAACTGAAGGAGGAAAAAAACGATGGGAAGTTTGTTTAAGCCAAAGCAGCCTGCGCCGCCGCCGCCTGCGCCGCCAGTGACGGTGCGTGACCAGGTGAATGGGGTGGAGCAGGTGCCAGTGACCAATCCGGACGGCAGCATTACCTATGTGACCCGGCAGATACCGCTGAGTGCGGAGCAGCAGGCGCAGAAGGATGAGCTGGATGCAATTATGAAGGATAGTTTGGCGGAGATAAAGCGGCTTTCGGCCACCGACTATGCGCCGGATGATGAGACCAAGCGGATTTTGGACCAGTGGACCAAAACCCAAGAGCAGCTGCTGGGTGACCGTTTGGCCAGCCGTAGCCAGCAGGAGGAGGAGTTGCTTGCGCGGCGGGGGTTGGGGGATTCGGCGCAGGGGCAGGCGGTGCGTCGGCAACGGTTGCTGGATGAGCAGCGGGCGAAGGAGAACTTGACGCTGCAACGTGATGAACTGCAAAACCAAGTGCGTGGTGAGCGGCTGAACTTGCAGCAGAACCTTTATAACTTAGCCAGTAACCAAAGCAATGCTGAGACCGCCCGTGTGGCCCAAGCCGCCACCCGTGGCCAAAGCCAAGTGGCGGCGCTGAATGCCCAGCGGCAGGCGAGCTTGCTGGATTATTACAATGCCGGGCAGGGGAGCAATGCGTTTGGTGATTCGCTTTCCAGTGGGCTTGGCCGCGGCATTGGCAGCGCGCTGGGGGGTACTATTGGTGGTGCGCCGGGGGCGGTGGCGGGGAACTTTTTGGGGAGTTTGTTTTTTAGACGGTAGACGATACTGATAGGCAATTGCATCATTTTTTAGACGAAGATGTAACCCCGGGCTCAGGCTGGGCACCCCGATTTTTTGATAGGAAAAAATCGGCCCAGCCATGCCCCGGG
>RFNJ01000040.1 GCA_009927255.1 Pseudomonadota bacterium
CCCTCACCGAAGACCAACAAAAAGTCATGGATGAAGTCGAGGCCGACCTCACCTCCGGCACGCCGATGGATAGGCTGGTGGTGGGCGATGTCGGCTTCGGCAAAACCGAAGTCGCCCTGCGCGCCGCTTTCCTCGTCGCCGCCAGCGGCCGCCAAGTTGCGGTGGTCTGCCCCACCACTCTGCTGGCCCGCCAACACTACGCGGTGTTTGCTGAAAGGTTTGCGGGCTTCCCCATGAAAATCGGCCGCCTCTCGCGGCTGGTCAGCAGCGCCGAAACCAAACGCACCAAACAAGCCCTCGCCAACGGCGAAGTCGATATCGTGGTCGGCACCCACGCACTGCTCTCCAAGGATATCGAGTTCCAAAAATTGGGACTGGTGGTGGTGGATGAAGAACAACGTTTCGGCGTGGCGCACAAAGAAAAACTCAAAACCCTGCGCGCCGAAACCGATCTCCTCACCCTCACCGCCACGCCTATCCCGCGCACGCTTCAGCTGGCGGTGGGCGGCGTGCGCCAGCTCAGCCTCATCACCACGCCACCAGTCGATAGGCACGCCGTGCAAACCTTCGTCCAAGGCTGGGATAACCTCACGCTGAAAGGCGCCATCACGCGGGAACTGGTGCGCGGCGGCCAAGTCTACGTCGTCGCCCCGCACGTGGAAGACCTGCCCAAGGTGGAAAAAGCCCTGCGCGAACTGGTGCCCGAAGCCCGCCTCGCCATCGCCCACGGCCAAATGGCGGAATCCAACTTGGAAGCGGTGATGGAAGAATTTTATGAGGGCAAACTCGATGTCTTGTTGGCCACCACCATCATCGAAAGCGGCCTCGACGTCCCCCGCGCCAATACCCTGATTGTTTACCGCGCCGATAGATTCGGCCTCGCCCAACTCTACCAACTGCGCGGAAGGGTGGGCCGCAGCACCGCCCAAGCCTTCGCCTATTTCCTGCTGCCGGAAGGCCATGTGGGTGCGGAAGCCACCAAACGCCTCAACATCCTCCAAAGGCTGGATGGCCTTGGCGCCGGCTTCATGCTCGCCAGCTACGACATGGACTTGCGCGGTTTTGGAAACCTTTTAGGCAAACAACAAAGCGGCAACATCCGCGATATCGGCTTCGAACTCTACGCCAAAATGCTCAAAGACGCGGTGAACGAACGGCAGCGTCGCATGATGCACTTAGTGAGCAAAGCGAACTTAGGGCATCAGCGACCCGCCGAAGCTCAGCGCGACTCTCGTAGAGAGGAGACGCTTGAGCGTAGGCGGGAAGAAGGCGGGCACGCCCCCGTCACCCTCAAACTCACCGTCAGCTATCTCATTCCGGAAGATTACGTGCGCGACGTCACCGTCCGCCTGCAACTCTACCGCCGCCTCGCCAACCTGCACAGCGCCGAGCAAGTCGCCGAATTTGAAGCCGAATTGCGCGACCGCTTCGGCCCCCCACCCGCCGAAGTCACCGCGCTCTTGCAAGTGGTGAACCTCCGCAACCGCGCCGCACACCTGAACATCAGCAAGCTGGAAGTCGGTGAAAAAGGCGTGGTGGTGGCCTTCCACCAAGGCCGCTTCGCCAACCCGGCAGGCTTGGTGGCATTGCTCACCAAACTTGCCGGCGTCCTCACACTCCGCCCCTCAGGCCGTCACCAAGAACTGGTCTGGCACCGCCGTCTCCATCCCCAAGTCCTCAAAGGAACAGCCGTCATCCTCACCGAACTCGAATCCGCTCTCACCAGTCCCTAAAACCTAATACCTCATACCCCTACTTCATCAAAATCACCTGCTCCCCCACCCGTACATACCCCAAATCCCGCCGCACCAGCTCATCCAAAAAATCCAAGTCCTGCACCGCCTTGTCACCTTGCGGCTTCATCCGCAACGTGCGCGCTTCCAGTTCGGCAATGTCCTGTTTCAACGCCACGTTTTCTGCCCGCAGCTCCAGCACCTGCCCCTTCATCACCCGCCAGGTCACAATCCCCCGCTCGCCATAAAACAACTGGTCGGCGGTATAAAGCAGCAGCAGCGCCACCACCACCGGCAAAAACCACTGCTGTACCAGTTGCCGCATATTCAGCACCAAGCCGCTCATCAGCCCCGCTCCGCTTTCACCAGCTTGTCCAGCGCCACCAACGGCCGCAAAAAGTCTTCCAGTTCATCCAAAGGTATCTGCGTCTCACGGTCGGAAAATGCCTTGGCCGGCTCCGGGTGCGTCTCCACAAACAACCCCGCCACCCCCACTGCCACGGCGGCGCGGGCGAGGGGCGCAGCAAACTCGCGCTTGCCACCACTGCGGTCGCCCTTGCCGCTGGGCTGCATAATGCTGTGGGTCACATCAAAAATTACCGGGTGCCCCACCGCCGCCATCACCGGCAATCCCCGCATATCCACCACCAAATCACCATAGCCAAACGTCGTGCCCCGTTCGGTCAGCAGCACATTCTCGCAACCACCGGCCAGCACTTTGCCCGCCGCCGGGCCCATATCAGCCGGCGCCATAAATTGGCCTTTTTTAATGTTCACCACACCCCCTTCACGCTTGGCCATCGCCTGCCCGCAGGCCAAAAGCAAATCAGTCTGCCGCGCCAAAAACGCTGGAATCTGCACCACATCGACCACCGCACACACCGCCGTCACCTGCACGCACTCATGCACGTCGGTCAGCACGGGGATGCCCAAATTCTTGCGCACCTCCGCCAAAATCGCCAAACCTGCTTCCAAGCCCACGCCCCGCTCACCATGGGCACTGGTGCGGTTGGCCTTGTCAAAACTGCCCTTATAAACCACCCCAATCCCCAGCTTCTTACCAATTTTTTGCACAGTCTCCGCCGTGCGCAACGTAATCTCCCGCCCCTCAATCGCACAGGTTCCCGCTATCAAAGCCATCGGCAATCCCTGCCCAAAAGCCACCTGCTGGACAGCTTTATCACCAACGTTTACAACCCGATTTCCCATCACGTTCCCCTCTCTTATTACCCCAACCTATCGCTAAGCCACCATTTTTCCAACTGCTATCTCAGATGCAGGCACCAAAACCCCCCGCAACCGCTCTCGCGCCACCAGCCGCCGCCCATGCAGCGCCTTATTTAAAAAGTGCCCGCACAGCTGCCAGCAGCGGCCAAAATCTTCCTCTTCCGCACACGCCACCCCGCCCCATACCGCGGGCAATGGCAACAACCGCGCCTCATAGCCCTGCGCCACCAACCGCGGCACCGCCCGCCCACTGGCGGGGGATACAAACGCCAACGCACTCTCTTGCAAACAAGGCACCGCCTCATGCGGCTGCAAGCGCAAGCCATAACCCGCCAATTCCAGCAAAAACAACTCAAACTTCGCCACCTCACGCCATCCCAAATCGCCAGCTAATAAGTCCTCAATCTTCGCCACCAACCCCACATAGCCATGCTCTTCCGGCAAAATCTCACCCAAAATCTCACTCAAATACGCCACCACCGCACTCCCCGTCGGCCGTCCCAACCACAACCCCGCTCGGCTGCGCACCATCTCCAAGGTCAGGCTGCCCAGCTGGCCTTCCAGCCGCCTAAAATGTTCATAGCGCACGGTATTAAACGGCTGTAAAACTGCCCCACTGGCCTTCCCCCGCCCGCCTTTCACCAACCCGCGCAACAGCCCACGCTCGCGGCACACCAAGCGCACCAAAGCATCGCGCTCGCCAAAAGGCGTCACACTCACCACCAAAGCTTCACCAACAACCAAAGGCATGGCCAACAGCATGCTCTTACCCCCATCCACCCTCAACCCCCCCAGCCCAAAACCTCACCACCCCTGTTGCCCATTCCCCCAACTTGCCCCACGCAAGCCGGCCTTGGCCATTACCACCGCCTATGCTAAAAGCCCCCATGGCCAAACCGCGCGCCGATGGAATCATTGCTGAAAACCGCAAAGCCCGGTTCAATTACCAGTTTATCGATTTTTACGAAGGCGGCCTGGTGCTCACAGGGCCGGAAGTCAAAAGCCTGCGCCAAGGCGGCGGCCATATCAACGAAGCCTACGCCAGCTTCAGCCGTGGCGAACTCTGGCTCATCGGCAGCCACATCGCGCCTTATGCCAATGCAGGCTACGCGGTGCAAGAAGAACGCCGCTCGCGCAAAATTCTCCTCAACAAAGCCGAACTCGAAAAAATCCAAAAAGGGATTGAGCGCAGCGGCGAAACACTGGTCCCCCTGCGCCTGTTCTGGAGCAAAAACAAAATCAAAGTGGCCCTGGCGCTGGCCAAAGGCAAAAAACTCCACGACAAACGCGCCAGTATTAAGGAACGCGACATGGAGCGCCAAGCCCGCCGCACCCTCAAAGGTCGCTGATTCATGTCATTCTGTCGCATGTTGTTTACGGATACTCAAATAAGCACGGTGTCACCCCGGGGCATGGCTGGGCCCATTTTTTACTATAAAAAATGGGGGTGCCCAGCCCGAGCCCGGGGTTACAAAAAAAATCACATATTACAAAATAGCTAATCATGTCCCAACCAGTTGCCCGCATCGTCCACACCCACCACCAACTCGCCACCCAACTGGCCGATTGGCCTAACCAAACCGCCGAAACCACCTGGGCCTTGGTCTTCATCGGCGCCATCCCCAGCGGCGCGGAACTCGCCGCTGCCCGCGAAGCCGCCAAACTCTGCGATGCAGTCGCCTGCGTCCGCCTGCAACCAACCGGCAAAAACTACCCCATCCCCCCGCAATTGCCGGAAACCGCCCGCGCCGCCGGAATCGACATCCTCTGGGTGCCCAACGCCAAAGAAAAACCTCCAATCCACATCGATGTCGGAGTGGATGACGTGAACGCCACCCAAGTCGCCCAAGCACTCTACACCGTGCTGCCGCTGCTGGTGGTGGTCCCCCGTGGCAACGTCCCGCTCATCCGCACCCTGCGCAACCTCCAAACCCACCTCGCCAACACCTTCACCCTCCGCCTCACCACCGCCTAAAAAATTAACAAAAGCAATATATTAGCACTCAACTCAAACCTTCCGTGCCGGAAGGATGATGGGCCGATTTTGCCACTACGCAAAATCGGGGTGCCCATCACCTATCCGGCACCACCCGTGTCGCCAACTCTCCACAACGCACCCAACCTCAATCAACCCAAAACGCACAATCAATAAAATACTTAAAAAATAAACAATATTCCATTGAAATAAAACAAAAAACTCATTTTTTTCTTGACGCATCGCTACCAACCCCCTAACAGTAAAAAATCAACCAAAAAGGATACCGCCCATGGCCCGCGTCACCGTCGAAGATTGCATCCAAGTCATCCCCAACCGCTACGAACTGGTGCTGGTCGCCGCCCAACGCGCACGGGATATCGGCGCCGGCAGCCCCATTACGGTCGACCGCGATAACGACAAAAACCCCGTCGTCGCCCTGCGCGAAGTCGCGGGTCAAAGCATTAACCTGGAACAAGTCCGCACCCACATCATCAGCGGCGTAAACCGTCAAGCCGACCTCAACAGCGAAGACGAAGCCCTGCTCGCCTTGGCCGGCACCGGCGCCGACGAAGCCACCAACGCCACCGCCGTGGCCATCGATGAAGTGGTGTTCGACGGCACCGCCACCTTGGCCGCCGCCGAAGAAGACATGGGCGATGAATTCGCCGGCGAAGTTGAAGCCGGCGACGACGTCGATTTCACCACCACCCCCGAAATCACCGAAGAAACCCCCGCTTAATTCATTTTCCTTGCAAGGGCAGGTAAAAACATCCCCCAACCTCGGGCCTTCC
>RFNJ01000075.1 GCA_009927255.1 Pseudomonadota bacterium
GGGCGATGGTGTTGGTCCAGCCGACAAAGCGCACACGTTCGGCTACACCCAGCTTCTGCGCCATGTTTTGCCAAACCTCCCGCTCTGGCCCCTCGCCCGCAAACACCAGCACCACCTCGGCAGGCAGTTTTTGCAGCGCCCGCAGCGCCACATCACCACCCTTCACTTTATGCAATCGCCCCGCCTGCAACAACACCCGCTGCTGCGGCGTAATCCCCAACTCTCGCCGCACCTCGCTGGCAGCATCGCGCCAACCCTTCAGTGGTTCAGGCACAAAATTGGGCAGATACTTTACCTTCTCGCGCAACCACCCACCACGCACACAATATTCTCTAATTTGTTCTGTATTACCAATTATATAATCTACCTTATTCATGTAATTTTTCAGCTTATAAAATCCACCCAACCGCCCCACCCGTGCCCACGCCCCACGCGGCACGTCGCGTGTGGCACGGTTCATCCAGCTTTGCACCACATCGGGGGCAAACTCATCGGCAATTCGCTGCACCCGCCGCCGCGTCAGGCCCAAAAACCCATCCAACCACCCCCCAAACGCCACCTGATGCACCACCACCCCCGCCCTACCCAATTCCCCCGCCAGCCAGCTGCCCTGCCGCACCACCACCTGCTGTTCAATGGCTGGATGCCGCGCCAGCGCCACCAGCAACCGCAGCGCAAACATCTCCGCCCCGCCCGCATCGGGGCTAGCCACCATCTGCAAAATCTTCAGCTTCCGCGCCGCAGGCATCAGCCGTTCCCCAGCACCTTCACCACCCGCCCGCGCCGCCGTTTTTTCATATCATCGCCGCTCCAGCCTGCCCGCCAGCCAAGCAAGCACACAAAAATCAGATACGCCAACCACCACAAATTAAAAATACTGGTATTGGCCAAGCCACTCAGCAAAAAGCCGCCCACCGCCGCCACCGCCGCCACGCCATAAATGTTCCCCTTGGCAAAGCCAAAAAACCGCACCAAAACCATCCCCATCATCACCACAAACAACCCCAACCCCACCACGCCCGTTTCCAAAAGCAACTGAATCGCCCAGTTGTGCGGATGCAAATCCACCGCCTGCGGCAAGTTCCGATAATTCATCACCCCAATCCCCCACACCAGCTGCCCCATCCCGCCGTTCAGCACTTCCTGCAGCGCAATGCTCCATACTTCCAATCGCCCACTTAATAGCCCCCTGCCCACCCCTGCCTCGCCCAGCACACTTGCCCGCTCCCACATAAACTGCTGGCCATAGGCCAAGGCATAAAGCGCCATGCTGGCTGGCACCAACAAAATCCCCACCAGCCACTGCCACCGATGAATCGCCACCCCATGATACCGCCCGCCCAGCCACAAAAACAGCACCAGCGAAAATATCCCCCCAACCCACCCTGCCCGCCCACCGCACACCAGCAACGCCACCACGCTTAAAGCCGCAAACGCCAAGCCAAAACGCACCGCAAAGGCCTCACCATCGCGCGCCTTCATAAACAACCGCGCCCACACAAACGGCAGCAACACCGCCAGCGCACTGCTCACAAAATTTAACCGATACGGCGTGGTCGCCTTATCCACCCCATGCAGCGCCGCGCTCAACCGCTCATAGCCCCACAGCGCATCCAGCATGCCAAGCCCCGCCATCACCAACGTGCCCGCCACCAGCGCCCACAATAAATTCTCCACATGCCGCCCCGGCATCTCGCGCAGCACCATGAACAGCACCGCCGCCACCACCGCCGCAATTAATAGCTGCAGCCATTTATCAAAGCTGTAAGCCACATCAATGCCAACAAAAACCCCCACCAACGCCCACAACATAAACACCACCACCAGCCACGTGATGCGGCTCTCCAGCATCAAGCGCACGGTGGCGCGCAGGCTTTCGTCTTTGGTCGCCAAACCACCCGTAATCAGCCCCAAGCCCAACAGCACAAACACCACCGCCTTGCCCAACAAAATAGTGGGCAACGCAAAGCCCAGCAGCAAACTGCTGGCCCGCCATAAAAGTTGCTTATCTTCCGCTTGCATGGCCGCTACCTTAACACTCTTGCTTGACAATCTCCACCCCACCCCACATCATTTCTGCATGATTACCAACCTACCCCGCACCCCATATGCCCGCACCGGCGGCTTCGGCGGTGGCCGCTAGGCCGCATTTTTTCATTCCCCTCCCCTCTAAAATCCGCTAAAAATTCACCCAAACGAAAGCCAGTTCCATGCCCGCCACCGATATGTCCCAACTCGTCAGCCTCTGCCAACGCCGCGGCTTCATCTTCCAAAGCGCCGAAATTTACGGCGGGATGAAAGGGCTCTACGACTTCGGCCCCTTGGGTGTCGAACTCAAAAACAATATCAAAGCCAGCTGGTGGCGCAGCATGGTCCACGAACGTGATGATGTGGAAGGCCTCGACAGCGCCATCATCGGCCCCGCCGTCACCTTCAAGCAATCCGGCCACGCCGATACCTTCAACGACCCCCTCACCGAATGCAAAAAATGCAAAGCCCGGATGCGGACGGATAAAATGGCCGACCCCACGGTGTGTGAAAGCTGCGGCAGCAAAGAACTGATGGCCCCCCGCGCCTTCAACATGATGTTCAAAATGCAATACGGCCCCACCGAAGACAGCAGCAGCGTGGCCTATTTGCGCCCCGAAACCGCCCAACACATCTTCATGAACTTCAAGAATGTGCTCGACACCACCAACCGCCGCCCCCCCTTCGGCATCGCACAAATCGGCAAGGCCTACCGCAACGAAATCATCGCCCGCAACTTCATCTTCCGCGTGCGGGAGTTTGAACAGATGGAATTGGAATTCTTCGTGGTGCCCGGCGAAGACGAAAAGTGGCACGAATACTGGCTCGAAGAACGGCTGAAATGGTGGGAAAGTATCGGCGTGCCGCGCAGCAAAATCAAAATTAACGATGTGCCAAAGGCCGACCTCGCCCACTACAGCAAACGCACGTTCGACCTCGAATACGAATACCCCCACGGCCACGACGAAGTCGAAGGCATCGCCAACCGTACCGACTACGACCTCGGCAACCACAGCAAAAACCAAAGCGAACTGAACCTCACCGCCAAGGTGCACCCCAACACCGCCAGCAACACCAAACTCACCGCGCAAACGCTGGAAGGCAAACACTACGTCCCGTTTGTGATTGAACCCTCCGCCGGCGTCGAACGCTGCATGCTGGCGGTGATGAACGAGGCCTACCACGAAGAACCCCTCCCCGCGAAAGAAGGACAAGCCCCCGACGCCCAATCTGAAACCCGCATCGTCCTCAAGCTCAAGCCCTTCTTGGCCCCCATCAAAGCAGCCGTCATCCCCTTGGCCCGCAACAAACCCGAACTGATGGCACTCGCCACCCAAACCAAAGCCACCCTGCAAAAGCTGGGTTTAGGCCGCATCCTGCTCGAAACTTCGGGCAACGTGGGGAAGGCTTACCGCAAGCATGATGAGGTGGGGACGCCGCTGTGTGTGACGGTGGACTTTCAGAGCTTGGAGGATGGCACCGTGACCATCCGCCACCGCGACACGATGCAGCAGGAGCGGCTGAGTTTGGCGGAGCTTCCGGCTTACTTGCAGGGGTTTTATCGGGTGGGGGGATAAAGGTTACAAAATGACAGAATTGCGCCATTTTTTGGCGCTTTTTTGTATAAGATTATGTAATTATTAGTATTTTTGGGGAATTTTATTTTTTTGGAGTTGTTTTTTTTGGAGAATAATTAAAAATGGTGAAATAATTATTTTGGGGGTTTTTTGATGGGTTTTAGATGGTTCTGGGGTGGATTTATTTACTTTTGAATTGGAGCATATTTTGGGGGATTTGTCAAGGAAGATAGAGGATGTGGTTGCTTAAAATATGGTTTACACAGCGGCTTCATTGAGTCCGCTGGATCACGACGTGCGCGCGGCTTGACCGCCTGGGGTTTCTTCACCGACACGGGGCCGTGCTCCTCGTGATGACGGCCCGCGGGGGGTGCGGCTATTCGCATTGGTTGTGCCATAATGAGGGCTTTTATATTAGATTTTAGGGGTTGTCAGGCGGGGGTTGGGGTGGGATGGTATAAGGAGCACAGGTTGAGAATAACAAGGGCTGGAGTTTTTAGACATTATGAGTAATTTGATTGCCCAGGCGGGGAAGGCTTTGACTCCAGAGTTAGAGGCTTTGGGCGCTAAGCATGGCTTGAACAAGGTTGAGACGCGGTTTTTGGGGCCTTTGTTGAAATATTTTGAGGAGCCGAATATTCGCGAGTTGGTGATTAATAAGCCGGGGGAAGTGGGTTATGAATTCCCCGACGGCAGCTGGAAATGGGTGCCGGCGCCGGAGCTGACGCTGGAGCAGCTGGAAGACTGTGCGCGGATGTTGGCGAACCTTTCGAATGAAGTATTTACGCCGAATCACCCCGTACTTTCCTGCAAGATGCCGGGGGGACACCGGGTGCAGATTGTGGCGGGGCACCATACCACCAAGAAATTTACGATGACGGTGCGGATTCAGCACCTTAAGAACTTTACGCTTGACCATTTTTACCTGCAGGAAGGGGCGAAAGAGCATATTATTGAGAGCATTAAGGCCAAGAAAACGATGCTGATTTCGGGGGGGACCAGCACCGGTAAGACCAGCTTTATGAACGCGGCGCTGAAGTATATTCCGATGCATGAGCGCTTGATTACGCTGGAAGACGTGCCGGAGCTTGATGTGCCGCACCAGAACTGCGCGCCGCTGATTTTTGGTGGAGCTAACCGTGACCCGACCGGGCGGGAAATTCGGGAAATGCTTAATGCCACGCTGCGGATGCGGCCTGACCGGATTTTGTTGGGGGAAATTCGGAAAGAGAACGCTTTTACCTTCTGTTCGGCGATTAACACCGGTCACGAAGGCAGCATGGCGACAATCCACGCCAACAGCCCCGATGCGGCGCTGGATGCGGTGATTAACCGTGTGATGCTGAACGGTGAGATTGCCGACAGTGCGCTGAATGTGCTGAAACGCCAGCTGCATGATGATATTTATGGAGTGGTGCAATTGGTGCGGGAGGGGCCGAAGGTTACCGGCTTTTTTAAGGTTTTGAAGAAATAAAATCTTTTGGGGGTAAAAATGCTCCCTTTTGGGGGTATTTTTGTGGGTTTGGGGGGTGGTTTTTAGGTGATTTATTGGGTGGGTTTGGATTTTATGAGGATTTTTTAGGAGATAGATTTAATACCAAGTGAGTATGTGATGTGGATAGGATTAAGAGTCATTTGGTATTGATTTGGTATGCGACTGAAAGGGGTTGATGTTGGGGTGGGGTGGGTGTAGGGTTTGGGGTATGTAAGGGGGAGGATTTGGGATGGTGTGGAATCAGGGATTTGAGCCGACGAAGCAGCTGAATATTTTGCTGGCGGTGATTACGGTTTTAGCTTTTGCGTGGATTTTGGGCGGGCAGATTGCCAGCTTGCGCCTTGCTGACCGCACCGTGACCGTGCGCGGGGCGGCGGAAATGCCCGTGGTGGCCGACCTTGCCACTTGGAGCCTTAACTTTAGCAGCACCGGCAATGAACTGGCGGCGGCGCAGCGGGAATTGGGGCAGAATTTGGAGAAAACGCGGACGTTTTTGCAGGGGTTTGGGATTCGGGCGGATGAGATTGAGATGCAGTCGATTAGCGTAAATGACGCGTGGGCGAATGCTTATGGCAGCGATGTGCAGGGCCGGCCGCGTTATACGGTGAGTGGGGGCTTGACCGTGCGCACCACCAGCTTGCAGGGGGCTTTGGAGGCTAAGAATGGCTTGGGTAAGTTGATTGGCAGCGGGGTGGTTTTGACCAGCAGCTATGGCCCCAACTTTGCCTTTACCCAACTGAATGACAAAAAGCTGGAGCTGGTGAGCCGTGCCACCGCCGAGGCCAAGAAGGCGGCGGTGCAGTTTGCCAAGGACAGTGGGAGCCGCTTGGGGGGTATCCGGCGCGCGCGGCAGGGCAGCGTAGAGATTTTGGGGCGGGATAGTTTTGTGGCGGAAAGTGAGCAAATTAATAAAGTGCTGCGAGTGGTGACGACAGTGGATTATGATGTTCGATAGCTTAAATATAACAATAAGAAAGGGTGATAAGATGATGTTAAATTTTAAGAAAATTTGGTGCCGTGGATTGATGCTGGCAGCGGTGGTTTTGGGCGTGGCCATAGGTGTTATTGGGGCACCTGTTGCGCTGGCTGAAGAGGGGACGACGTTGAGCCTTTCGGCGACGGTTTATCGGACCTTGCCGCAAGACCGTTTGCAGGTGAACCTGAACTTTGACAAGCAGGGCAAGACTGCGGAAGAGGTGCAGAAGGCGATTAACGGCAAAATGCAGGAGGCGCAGCGGGCTTATAGCTTGGTGAAGAACATTAAGCCGACGACGGGGGGGTATAATGTGTGGCGCGAGTATGCACCGGAGCCGGCGCCACGGCCTGATGGCACGCCCGCATGGACGCCCGCCCAGCGCGAAAAGGCCGCCACTTGGCGCGGCAACCAAGTGCTGATGCTGGAAGGCGCGGCGCAGGATGCGGACTTTATTAAGCTGATTGGCACGTTGCAGGGGATGGGGTTTGCGACCCAGGGGATGACCTACATGCTTTCACGCGCGGCTACCGAGGAGGCGCGGATGAGCTGATTGTGGAGGCGCTGAGCCTGCGCCAACGCGCCAACCGCATGGCCAAGGCGCTGGAGATGCGTAAGGTGGAGTTTGTGAACATCAGCACCGATGGCCAGCCGATTATGCCGGTGCCGATGCCGATGTATGAGCGGATGAAACCGGTGCGGTGATGGCGATGGCGGGGATGCGATGCCTGCGCCGGTTGGCCAAGCTGGCGAGAGTGAGGTGAATGTGACGGTGACCGCGCAGGTGCGGTTGAGTAATTAGGGGATGGTGGAGGGTGCACAGTGAGTTTGGGAGCATACCGACACTGTGAGTCTTATTTGAGAGGGCGACACGGGTGGTGCCGGATAGGTGATGGGCGCCCCGATTTTTTA
>RFNJ01000114.1 GCA_009927255.1 Pseudomonadota bacterium
CACCCCCTCCCCCCACCACGAAGCCCATCAACACGAGCCCAACCAGCACGGCATGGGCATGTTCACCCGCCTGTTTATCTATGGTGTTATTGTCGCCGATGTCTTCGCCATCACCTATTTCGGCGGCACTTGGCTGCTCACCGGCACCATTCTGCCCCACGCACACGAAGAAAAAATCGTGGTGGCAGGCGCCGAAGAAGCCACCCAAGCAGCTGAAGGCCCCAAAGAAGCCGCCCCGGCGTTTGACCTTGCCAGTTATGTGGCCGACCCCGTCAAAGGCGCCCAAGTCGCAGCCAAATGCAAAGCCTGCCACACGTTTGAACAAGGCGCCCCCAACCGTACCGGCCCCAACATGTGGGGAATTTATGATGGCCCCTTCATGCATAAAAACGACTTCTCTTACTCCGCCGCCTTCGCCGCCAAAAAGGCCGAAATCACCAAGTGGGACGAAACCCACCTGCATGCTTTCCTGGAAAACCCCAAAAGCTACATCCCCGGCACCAAAATGTCCTTCAACGGCATCAAAAACCCCGCCGAACGCGCCGACCTCATCGCCTGGATGAAAACCCTCCGATAGTTACCGCTCCACCACACCCCCCTTCCCCAAAAATCTAAAAATCGTGGGCACCCCATAAGGGCCTGCCTATACTCACGGCATGCAAAAAATCACCCTGCCCTCCCTCTTCCACAACCAATCCGGCGCCATGTTCGGCCTGGATGCCCGCATCGCGCTGGCCATCTTCGGCATCCTCTCCGTGGTCGCTGGCGTCTCCGCCATCAACGTCTTCAGCCAAGCAGGCACCACGGCGCTGACCACCGAGCTCACCAACATGAAAAAAGCCTACACCGAGTTCCACCTCAGCACCTCCGAGCACACCCTCAAATTCCTCGACTTGGTCAACAACGAATCCGAAATCCCCGGCTGGAGCGGCCCCTATGTCGACGGCATGCTCTCCGATAAATCCCGCGGCCACGGCACCTACAGCCTCACCGAAGGCCGCCAAGACGTCCCCGGCGTGCCACCGGTAGAATGTTCGGGCGGCATCTGCGGCATCTGGCTAAAGCTCACCAAAGTTAAGGACGGCCTGGCCCGCGATGTAGATAAGGCACTCGACGGCGACGACAGCCCCAACGGCGGCACCTTCCGCATCGAATTCATCCCCGGCGCGGTGGACGACGTCTACTACCTCATCAGCACCAACCGCAACGGCAGCATGGCCACCCGCAGCGCGGAATAAGCAATAAAACCCCATACATCGGTGCCTTAAAGCACCCCTCTCGGGCCGTCATTCCAGAAGCTTAGGTTTTGTGAGATGAGCGTCAGCGAGTCCACAAAACCAAGCTATCTGGA
>RFNJ01000129.1 GCA_009927255.1 Pseudomonadota bacterium
TCCAGCTAAACAGACTATGCTATAAGCGATACTCTTAGAGGTTTTCCACCCAGCAACCGCGAAGCGGTCATGCCGGCGAAGGCCGGTATCCACGAAAAAATGGTTACTATCTACAACACCACTCACCAAAAGCCACCTATCACTCACGAACCACTCCCTTTGTTAGTGAAGCTCAACACCTTAAACAATCTGCCCATTTCCCCCGGATGCAGCAAGCGCCGCAACCCCTCCGCCCCCCCATTTCCCCCATCAGGGTGTTGCCGTTCCAACGCAAGGCCCCCCTCAACGCCAAGTCCAACAACCCCCATCCGCAGCAAAAAGTCCGCCAAGTCGGTAAGTTCACAACGCTCACGCCCCAGCACCGCCATCGCCTCGCCAAAGTTCACGTGCGCGGTCAAATCCGCTTCACCCAAGTGCTCAAGCAAACCCATCTTGCGGTGCCGATGCACCGCCTGCACCGTCTCCCCCCCAACGGGCGGCAACCTTGCATAACCATAATCCACCAGCAGGGCAGGGGCACCCAACGCCGCAATCTCCCGCAGCAACGCCAACCGCCCCGCACTCACTTCCCACACCGCCCCCTCACATGGCTGCCACCCATCCGCAGGCAAAACCGGCTCCGCAACCAAAACCTGCTCCATCTTCACCCCATTGCCATCCCAAACCACCTCATCGCGGAACACCAAGTCGCCCCGTTTCCGATACACATAAATACCAAAAGCATCCAAAATCTCCACGCCAATCACCACCCGAAACGGGGTGGGGACACCCACTTTTACCCCCAATTCGGAAATTGTTTTGGCCACTTTACACGGAATATTTAATTTTTGCGCCACATCCATCTGTAACTCCCTCAAAACAGGACTATTTTCTACCAGAACCACCTGCAAATTCTCGCGCAGGGCAGGGGCCTCGGCCGCCAAAGCCTCCACCACCTGCCGCAGCAACGTCCCCCGCCCACCACCAATCTCAATATATTCAATCATTTGTGGCCGCCCCGCCGCCTGCCATTGCCCAATCATCCACCGCGCCACACACCACCCAAACAACCCGGAAACTTCCGGTGGCGTCACAAAATCCCGTGGCACCTCACCCAAAAAATTCAACCCCCGCGTATAGTATCCAAACTCCTGATGATAAAGGCAAATTTCCATAAAGTCACCCCACGCCATCCGCCCGCCACGCGCCACCAATTCCGCCTGCAACCACGCCGGAACTTGCTCCAATCCTTGCCCCGTCACCTGCTTATCTACCACGCCCACTCCGCAAAATCAGCCAAAATCCTATAATAATCATCGGGATGCACAACACCTGCCCCTGCGTCAACACAAGTCCTGCGATGTTATGCTCAATCCCCGGCATGCGGTAAAATTCCACCAAAAACCGCGCCAAACCATACCCTGCCACAAACACCCCCACCGCCCGCCACCGCACAAATCCGCCCTTTGTTACCCACCACATCACCAACAAAAGCACCAATCCTTCAAGCGCCGCCTCATAAAGCTGGCTTGGGTGCCGCGCGCGTAAATCCACATGCGGAAAAACCATGCTCCACGGCAAAGTCGGGTCCGCAGGCCGCCCCACCAATTCCCCATTGATAAAATTAGCAATTCTCCCCAAAAACAACCCAATCGGCGCCACAACAGCAATCCGGTCACCCACGTCGGCGGGATGAATTCCGCGCCGCCAGCAAAAAACCAAAATCGCCAAACAAACCCCCAAAAACCCACCATGAAAACTCATCCCCCCCTGCCAAATCTTTAGTATTTCAAGCGGTTGCTGCCATATCATCTCCGGCATATAAAACACCACAAACCCCAGCCGCCCACCCAAAATAACCCCCAAAACCACCCAAACAAATAAATCTTCAAAAGTATCAGCGGTCACATTTTGCGCCGGAAACCGCCGTGTGAGCCACTTCACATAAAACAATCCCAACAACAACGCCGCCACATAAGCCAACCCATACCAATGAATTGCCAAAAAACCAATTTCCAAAGCCACCGGATTTATCTGCGGAAAAATCAACATTTTAGCCCCTCACTCTGTTACCCGTATCTTAGCGCCCCCCACACAAACTGCCAACCCCATAATGAATGCCATAATGAATGATTGACACATCGCTCATCGCCCGCTAAACATCGCCCCCATGGGGCCAATAGCTCAGTTGGTTAGAGCACTGTGTTGATAACGCAGGGGTCGCAAGTTCGAGTCTTGCTTGGCCCACCATTTATCCTAAGATTTATAAAATTATATAATACAAATAGATAAATTTAGTGCTGATGCCCCTCATGCCCGTGCAATTCATGGCCATGGGCCTCACTGCCATGATGATGCAACCCCAGCACATATTCCTCCGTCATAAACCACGCCACATCCAGCGCCAACAGCACCACAGAAATAATAAAAATCCGAAACGCCTTGCTCTTTTTTGGAGCACAAGCAGCGTGGGTACAGGTGCTGTTGGCCGCAGCGCGGCAATCCATCCGGTAGGCAATCAGGTTCAGCACGCCGCTGATAACCACCCCCACCACCGCCAGAATCAACAACTCAGTATGGTAAGCATCCACAAAAGCATAAAACGGGTTAGCCATCAGCGCCGCACCAAGGCCCACCGTGCCACCCAACGCAATCATGGCGGCGACGGCGGGGATGCCACAGCACAGCAGGTGCGGCAGAATGGAGAGCAAGCTCATGGCCAACGTGCTTTTACGGATGGCATCGCCCTGCGAGCTGAGTGTGGTGGTGGTTGCGCTGGTGTTCATGGCTTAGCGTTAAACTTTAACAGGCGTATTGTCAAGCCACTCAAATCCGCGCATAAATACACACCATGACCACCTGCCAGCACCACCGCTGCCAACACCAAGCCCTGCAAGTGGCCGAACAACGCTGCGCCGAAGCCAAAGTGCGTTTTACTCCCCAGCGCAAAAAAGTGTTCAGCATCATTTGGCAAAGCCACAAAGCGCTCACCGCCAGCGAAATTATCGCACAAATGGAGAATAAACAGCCCCCCATCACCTATCGGGCGCTGCAATTTTTGCAACAGATGGGCCTGGTGCACCACATTAACAGCCTGAATGCCTACGTGGGCTGCCCCCACGCGCTGCACAGCCACACCGGCCACATGCTGGTGTGCACCAAGTGCCATGTGGTGCAGGAACTCGACCCTCCCACCACTCTGCAAACCCTCACCGTCGCCGCCAAGCGCCATGGCTTTCAGCCACAACAAACCACCATTGAAACCTTGGGCCTGTGCCCCCAATGCGCCTAACATTATCGCACATTGCTGCGCTGGCGGTGCTGATGGCAACGTGCCTTCCGGCACCAACCTGGGCCCACCCGCATGTATGGGGCCAAACAGTTGTAACCGCACTGGTCAGTGGCACCCAGCTGCTGGGATACGAAGTAAGCTGGGAGTTCGACGAAATGTACAGCGAATCCTTCATGATGGAAGCCGACACCAACCGCAATGGCACACTTGAAGCACCGGAAGCGCAAGCAATTGTCCACCGCGTATTTGTGGAAAATCCAGCACCCTTGCGGCAGTTTTTTCTGGTGGAAACCGCAGGTAAAAAGCAACCGTTCAAACTCGCCAAACCCCGTATTTGGGTAGATGATAAAAAGCTCCTCCGCTACAACTTTATCGTTCAGTTGAATCAACCCCAACCGCTAGAAACCCACCACCGCTTTACGGTTTATGACCCCGAATGGTATATTGAATTCATCCAAGAACCACAAATAAAAGCCCCACAAAACTGCATCAGCCAACTGCGCCCCGATACCGCCATTTCGCTGTATTTTGATATGGTCAACCCCGAAGTTTATAGCTTCGCCTGCGGGCAAGCCGCCAAACGCTAAACCATGCGCATCGCCTTCGCCCTGCTCCTCTTCACTATCGCTACTTTGGCCGCCGCGCCGCTGCACGCCAATCCTCTGATGGGAACCTCGCAACTAACCGAAGCCAAAGTGGCTGCAGCCACCAACAGCCCCGCCACTGCCCACAGCGCATTTTACACCCACCTCAAGCGCCAGTTCATGCAAATGCAAAGCACCATCAACCGCGAAATCCCGCGCCGAATGAAAGCACTGCACGATAACCCCGGCCCACGCACCGTTCTGTTCAGCATGTTGGCGGCGCTGGCCTATGGCGTATTCCATACCATTGGCCCAGGCCATGGCAAAACGGTGATTGCCACTTACTTTTTAACCCACGGCGTGCGCTGGCGCCGTGGCCTGCTTATCGCCGCACAGGTGGCTGTCACTCACGTCATCGGCGCGGTGGTGCTGGTGCTCAGCACGCAGCTGCTGCTTACCCAAATTCTTACTGGCCAAGCCCAGCAAATCTATTGGCTGCAAGTCGTCAGTTACACCCTCATTTTGGCCATCGGCGCCTATTTGCTCACCGCCGCCATGCAGCATTTGGCCAACCACTCGCACCAGCATACTGGCTGCCTGCACTGCGCCCAGCAGCAGCAAAATCCGCAGGCTACGTTACCACTCGCCATCGGGATAGGGATTGTCCCCTGCACCGGCTCACTGCTGATTTTACTTTATGCCATGGCCAATAACATGCTCGGCCTCGGGTTGCTGATGGTTGCCTGCGTCGCACTGGGCATGGCGGCGGCGATGATGGCCATCGGCCTGCTCTGCATCTGGGGCCGCCAACAGCTGGTGGGCAAGGCCGAACTCTCCGGCACCTTCACACTTATTATGGAAGCCATCGGCGGCTTGCTCATTTGCCTCATCGGCTTGTCTTTCCTAAGCCTTACACTGGCCTAGCCACCACCTTGTCAATCATTCGGCAGCAGCGTATAAACCCAACCGCAACATCTCAACCGCCATGCGGTCACACCCAAAAGGTGCAACGATAACGTTAACAAAACAGGATAAAACGACCATGACCACCACTCCCACCATCACCACCATTCCCTACAGCAGCCTTGGCAAGGCCGAATTTGGCTGGCTCTCCGCCCGCCATCACTTCAGCTTTGGCCATTATTACAACCCCGAAAAAATGGGCTTTGGCATTTTGCGCGTGGTGAACGACGACCGTGTAAGTGCAGGCACAGGCTTCGACCCCCACCCCCACAAAGACATGGAAATCATCACCTACGTGCGCCAAGGCGAAATCCGCCACCAAGACAATTTGGGCAACGAAGGTACCACCCCAGCCGGCAGCGTGCAGGTGATGAGCGCGGGCAGCGGCATCACCCACGCCGAATACGCCAGCCAAACCCAAACCACCACGCTCTATCAAATCTGGCTGCAACCGCGCCAAAAGGGCGTGGCGCCGCGCTGGGATATGGCGCAGTTTCCGCAAAAGCCGGTGGTAGGCCAGCTGCCGCTGCTGGTGAGCGGCGAACAAAACGCCCCGCAAGGCACGCTCTATATCCACGCCAACGCCACGCTGCACGGCGGCAAACTGGCGGCGGGCACCACCATTCAGCAGGCGTTTGGCGCCAAGGCGTATGTGCTGGTATCAGCCGGAGAAATCACCCTCAACGGTCACCCGCTGGCTGGTGGCGACGCCGCCCAAGTGGAAGCTCCCCAAGGTCAACCCACCCCGCAACTCACCCTCACCGCCAGCACCGATGCCGAAGTTGTCATCATCGGCTTGCCTGAATAAAAAAGGCGTACCCGAAATATCGGCGCGCGCCTGTAGCTCAGTTGCTAAAGCGCGTGCCGCATCAAAGCTGCGCAAACCAAAGCAGCAAGCACCAAGGCGCGCAGCGCCGCAAAAATAAGATAACAATGTTGACAGCATCCCAAACCCCGATTAAACAACACCGCGTGGGCCTGTAGCTCAGTTGGTAGAGCGCGTGCTTTGCAAGCACGATGTCGCCGGTTCGACTCCGACCAGGTCCACCATTCAGAATTCAGGCAATCATAAATTAAAGAA
>RFNJ01000050.1 GCA_009927255.1 Pseudomonadota bacterium
ACTTGCCGTAAACGGCGAATCAATGGTTGCAATTTGAATTGATAAACCCGATCCAGTGCCGCCAAGATTTGCCGCGGCTGCGGTAAGGAATTCTCCCTTGACATATCTGATGCCCCCGCTTGTAATCGTCACCGACGTGACTATGGTTCCCGCAACAACAATCGTTGCCCGTGCGCCGATGCCCGTACCTGATGTGCTATAAATCAAAGGTACATTGGTGTAAGTAGCATTGGCGTACCCTGTGCCGCCACTGACTAAAGTAGTCGTAAGGATTGGACCGCCAAAGCTGTAATCTTGAATGCCGCCACCAACGCCAGTGTTGTTGACAGGAACAACCTGAAGTCCATCGCTGTAGCCGCTGTAAATGTTATTAAACAGGTTTCGAACTACAACAAAAATTCCTCTTGAAGGTCCCGCAAGGCTGTTTACAATCTCACGATATCCACCCATCTTGCGCGGGCGTGCAAACTCACCACCAAACTTTTGAAAGCGTACCCACTTGCCATCAGTGTAATACTCTTTGTCAAAAATCGTACCGTCCCGCTGAATGCCAGGCTTGGTATCAAGAGCAAAAACCTTCTTAGTCACTAAAAGGTTCCCCCGCTAATTCCACCTTCAAAGTTGCCCGTGCCAGAAGCCCCCACATTGCCCGTGACATCAATTCCTGTTGCGGTAGTTTCCAAAACAAGATTTGCCAAAATGGAAATTCCTAACGAGCCAGGACCGGGTCTATAAATGCCTGTATTGGCTTCAGAGGCAAAATTAAGTGAAGGATTTGATACAGTGCCGTTGACCAAGCTAAATGTTGTGCCGCCGGCTTGTGTTGTATTGGCGTTTAATAGATTGGTTCCGTCGCAAATCAGCGAGGCCTGGCCACCAGCAGGAACGGTTGCCGTGCTTGCGCCCACGGCTCCTGTCTCAAATGTTAAAGTAAAATTACCCGCATTACATTGATTGCTAATAATGTAAAAATTTACAATCGGAGGAACAACAACCGTGACGTTTTGGTTAAGGGTGCCATTATAAATTTGAATGGTGTTTGCGGCTTCATTAGCCGTAAGCGTATAAGAACCTCCCGTAACCGTTTTATTTAACACGCCGTATTCAAACTGCGTGCTAACGCCATAACCTACCGTTACAAATGCAGTTCCCGTGCAAACGATAAACGCTGACTCAGTAGGCGCAAATCCCTTGGTTGCCGCTCCATCAATAAACTCACCCCCAGAACCGCTTACCGTAAGCGTTCCCGTTCCGGCGTTTTTGATCAGAAAGAACCAATTGTTACCTACTGCAGATGAAAGCGGCAAGGTGACAGTATTTACGCCACCCGTCCATACATAAGTTTTTGCCCGATCTGTATTGACAAAAGCTTGGGATACAGTAATCGATGAAACAGGGTGGCTTTGATTAAGCGTCGCCCCTACCGCAAGCAAGCCTGCACCGGCAAGTGTGGCCGCATCCGCAGAGGATGTTCCAGCGCCAAACTCAACATTAGCCCAGGTACCGTAAACATCACCATTGTCAGTAAGGTAAATGTATTTAGCAATTCCAGGACTAACGGTGATAATTGTGCTATCACCCTCGTAGGTTGTGACCGTAAATGTAGTCTGTCCAACATTTCTAATCAGCGCATCTTGACCTACTGACACCTGACTAGCAGGTGGCATTCTTAACTCATAGTTTCCTGAGGCATCAACATCCATGATGCGAGCCGCAGGCGTTTCTGTTGCCAGGTTGCCATTGATTGGCCACACCAATTGCAAATCAGCATCAAGAGTAATCTCAATGTAT
>RFNJ01000046.1 GCA_009927255.1 Pseudomonadota bacterium
GCCTGTTCCATCACCCGCACAATCATCGGCTTGCCGCCAATATCCGCCAGCGGCTTGCCGGGGAAACGCGTGCTCGCCATTCGGCTCGGAATCATCACCACAACGCTCATCGTCACATCCTTTGCTTGATTAAACTTATTGCTTCAAATTTGCCCGAAACGTCCCAAACCGCGTCCGCGCCACAATCTGCACCGGCGTCAGCACTGCATCGTCACGCAGACGCACCAGCCAGCTTTCGGGATATTCCTTGCCATCCACCAGCATCGCAATTTCCACGCTCCACACCTCCATGTCGCGGTTGCCAACCCGCACCTTCTCGCGCTTGGCAGGCTTCTTCACCAGCGTAAATGGGCGCTTCACCCCCATCACCTCCAGCACTTCGCCCCGCTGCAAGCCCTCCACACCTTGCCGCCGCCACGCATAAACCGCACTCAGGCTATCACGCATTTTGCGGTTCCACGCCAGCACCGGTGCCGTATCGTTTTTATCAAGGCGATTGGTATATCTAATCTGCTTGGCCTTGCTATCAAACACCACCAGTTTGTCAGCGCGATAATCATTCTCGCGCTGAATCGCTTCATAGCGCATCGGCAAAAATTCAGTACCGCTAATGTGGCGCCCTACTGCGCTCCAGCGGTCATTCAGTTCCAAAAGCGAACTCTCATCCCAAACTTCCGAATCCAGCCGGTAGCCCCTTTTTTCCGTTGGCGTATAAGTCAGCCGCGCATGGCCCACACTTAATGGCCCCCAATACACACCATAAAACAACTCTTCGCGGGTGTTCAAATCCATCGCCACCGCTGGCAAAGCCAACAGCAACCCCGCCATGCTGGCCAGCAACACACCCACAAGCCTAATCATCCTGTTCATGCCGCGCATCCTACCAAAGTCCCGCACTTCCTGCCACACTTCCCCATAATAAAAAACGGCAAAACAAAAACATGCCACGCCCAACTGCCCGCTTCTTGCATACCTGCGCCCTGTTGGCGCCGTTGCTGCTTGCCGCCTGCTGGTGGCAGCCCTCACCCGAAAAACTCTACCAAACCATCACCCAAGGCCAACCCGAAGCCGCGCTCGAAAGCATCCAAAGCCAACTGCAAAACACCACAAATCCACCCCAAATCACCACCACTTTAAACGCCCTCGCCGCCCTCGCCCACGTCACCCTCTGCGCCCAAAATACCTGTAATCCCAAAGCCTTAAGCACCCACCTCGCCACTCTCTCCCCACAAACCAGCATGAGCCTAAACCCCAACATCTCCCCCACCACCGCCAGCCTCATGTTGCAGCCCGCCTTCAACCAAATCACCAGTCCAACAGCCATTTTAGCGTTGATGCCAAACCTCCCCAACGGCTTCACCCAACTGGCCGAAGCCGCCCTCTTCCACCCCGCGCTCACCCAAGCCCGCAGCCAAAAATTCGCCGCCAGCGGCCAAGCCCTCACCCAACTTGCCACCACCACCAACCTTCCCACCACCACCCAATACAGCGCCCAACTCTTCGCCGGAATTTTCACCAACCAACCCACCCTCACCCAAGCCCACATCATCAGCCTACGCAGCGTCAACGGCCAAGTCCCCGCCGCCGCCACCGCCCTGCTGCCCTGGGCCATGCTTGCCACCACCAGCAGCACCAACGCCGCATTGCAAGGCCTCATCCCCACCACCCAAAGCTGGAAAATCCCCAAAGCCCTGCCCGCCACCAGCATGTATGGCGCCGCCGATGAACTGCTGCGCCTCAGCCAAAACCCAACCCTCCGCGCACCGCTGCAAAACCGCTGGCAAGGCCCCAGCAGCACCCTCGTCCTCACCCTGCAACGCCTCAGCCTCAACCTCAACCCCAACCAGCCCGAACTCTGGGAAAGCTACCTTACCAACCTCACCCAAAAACTCACCGCCAGCACCACAACCAGCAGCACGCTCGAGCAAATCTCGCTCGCCGAAATCTCCCCCACCCTCCTCACCAGCGCCACCCAAACCGCCTTGGGCACCCAGCTGCTGGTGGCCGCCCAACGCTTGGAAAATCAACCCACCGCCGCCGCACCGTTGGTAACCCTCGCCGCCAGCCTACCACTCAGCAATCCGCAAAAAATTGAAGTCGATAAACTCACCCAAAGCCTGCTGCTCAAGGCCGCCGAAAACAGCGACGTTACCACCACCCTCATCCTCGCCGGATTCAAGCCCGACGTCGCCCTCAGCAACCGCCAAACCATCGTGCCCCTGCTGGTCGGTAGCATCCGCCAAAACCTGCACGCCCAACGCTTTACTGAAGCGGTGAATACCTTCGAATTCTTGCAAAACACTCTCAAAATGGATGTGGAGATGGCCCCCATCATCCTCCAAGAATTCACCGACGAAGCCAAAGCGACCAAGCTGCAAGAATCCCTCACCGCCACCACCCCCGAATTGCTGTTGCAGCCTGCCAACGACGTCGCGCAAGAACTCACCCCCCTCTTCACCTTCATGCAAGATTATTTCGCCGACCAACCCAATATCATCACCGCGCAACTAAATACCTTGATTGCCGGTGCAGCAGGCACCTACGGCCCCGCCACCGCCATGTATCGGTTGGGCAATTTATTCCCTGATGCCACCATGCCCGCCACCAAGCGCCAGCAGTGGCTCCACCAAGCAATTATTAATGCAGTGCTGGAGGACGAATCGCTCACCCCCGCCGCCCTTGCCACCCTCGCCACCCAGCTTGCCGCAGTGCACGAAGGGCTGAACGTTTCACCCTTACTCGAAGCCGCGCTCAAGCGCACCAACGCCACCGAAGAAACCCGCGAAATTTGGCAAAACGCCACCCCCGCCACCCGCCAACTGCTGGCCGCCATGCGCCCACAGTTTAGCAGCCTGATGCAAGCAATAGATGCCCTGCAAGCCAACCAGCCCAACCAAGCCGCGCAGTTTTTGCATCAAATTACCGACTCCTCCTGGCAAGCCCAAGCCGAGCCCTACCTGCAAACTTTTTACACCACCCTGCAAAATATCGCTGGCCTCTACGTCCCCGCCAGCCCCACACCGGCTAGCAATATCGCGGCAATTATCCTCACCCCCCAAGCCATGGCCAGCAGCACCAGCCCGCTGAATGCGGTGAACGCCCAACTCACCAACCGCATGGGCACCCTTACCACCACTTCGCCCGAAACCCTGACCCAAACCCCCAGCACGGTGGAAAACATCACCCTGCCCCTTAGCTTCAACTTCACCACCCGCACCCTCACTCCCACACCCGAAGGCCCAACAACCTCCCTCACCACCATCACGCTGGGCACCAACTTGCTCCAACTCACCGAAGGCCCGCTTACCACGCCCTTCACCCGCTTACTGACCAAGCCCACCGATATCCTCCGCCCCGACGGCACCTACCTCATCCAAGCCCCCCTCAACACCCCGCTGCCGGGCACCCAAACCATCCTGCCCATCGGCAGTATCCTCACCCTGCAAACCACCACCAGCCCCGATGCCAACGGCACCTACGCCCTCACTGGCACGCTGATGCACCCCGCCAGCAGCAATGGCATTACGCTGGAAGGCAGCTACACCCCCACCACCTTCACCAGCCAATTCACCTTCACCTATCCTCTCCCCAGCAGTGGCCAGCCGGTGAAGGCCACCACCCGCTGCCAAACCTTGGGCGGCCCGATTATTTGCGGCAGCCACCACCTGCACAGCCCGCGCCAGCAGTTCGCCACCTTGGTCAGCGGGATGCAAACCCGCGAGAGCCTCGCCCTCACCGCCCAGTCACGCCAACAGCCCGCCATGGCCACAGTCACCACCAGCCCCACAACCTCAGTCACTGCTTTACCCGCCACCCCTTCCATTGCCCAAATCCTCGCCCGCCGCCAAGCCGCCAGCGTGGCCAGCAGCACCACACCAACCACCCCCAGCACAACCACTATCTCCACCACTATTATTGAAGCCGAAGAAGCCCCCCAACCCACCTCCCCCACCGAGCCCACCACCACCAGCCTCACCGACATCATCTCCCGCACTATCCCCACCGGAACCGGCACCATCACCATCCACGATGGCGCCGAAGACCCCTCTCTCACCATCCCCGCCGGCGTCTTCATCCACAAAGTCAGCACCCCACCCGGCGCCCCACTCAAAATCACATCCTCACCAACCACTACAAACCCCTAGCCTCTCCCTCGGTGTCACCCCGGGGCGTGGTTGGGTAAATTTTCGTAGAAAATTTGGGCCCCAACCCGAGCCCGGGGTTACAATCTTCTCTGCAAAAACTCTAACCTATTATATAATTTTACCCATGTTCTACACCGTCCTTAATGGCCGCCTGAAGCTTCAAGACATCCAACCCCGCAGCCCCGAAGACGGCCTCTGGCTCGCCGCCAGCATCCCAAATTTACCCGCCAACACCGAAGTCCTCGACGCCGCCTGTGGCAACGGCTTGGTCGGCCTCGCCCTGCTCACCCACCAGCCCCACCTACGCCTCACCATGCTGGATATCAACCCCACCCTCACCGCCCAAGCCGAAGCCAATACCCAACTCAATAACCTCCAGGCCACTATCACAACCGCCAACCTACTCGAATGGCAAACCACCCAAAAATTCCCCCACATCCTCTGCAACCCCCCGTTCTATAACACCCAAACCCACACCCCCGCCCAAACCGAAACCAAACAACAAACCAAACACCTTTCCCCCACCGAATTTCAGCAATGGCTCACCAAACTCATAAGCCTGCTCACCCCCCAAGGCAAGCTGCACCTCATCCTCCACCCCGGCCTCCTCCCCACCGCCCAAGCCTTTGCCCAAAGCAAAAACTACCACCTCCAAACCACCCCCACCAAAACCCCCAAACGCCTCCTCTTGCAACTCACCAAAACCTAATCCCGCAAAGCGAACCAAGGCTTGGCTCGCCGGAGCCCGTAGGGCGTAGGCGGCCAAGCCTATATCGGGTCCACATCCACAATCACCCGTACCCCGCGCGGCAGCGGCACTTGCTCCACCCATGCTTTCACTAGTCCCTGCAACGCCAGTGCCCCAGTGCTTTTTACCAACAACCGATATTTGTATCTATCCCGCACCTTGGCCACCGGCGCTGGCGCTGGCCCTAATAAACGAACCCCATCCACAGCGGGAAAATCCTTCGCCAACGCCACCCCCGCCTGTTGCACATCGCGCTCCACCAAACCATCCAACAACACCCCCACCTGCCGCCCAAAGGGGGGGTCGCCAAATGCGCGCCGTGCTTCTAGTTCCAGCGCATAAAAACCATCACGGTCATGCCGCGCCAATGCTGCAAACAACGGGTGGCTGGGGTCGTGGCTCTGCACCCACACCGTGCCCGCCAACGTGCCGCGCCCCGCTCGCCCCGCCACTTGGGTTAACAACTGAAAGGTTCGCTCCGCCGCCCGCAATTCCCCATGCGCCAGCCCCATATCCGCATCAATCACCCCCACGCAGGTTAGGTAGGGAAAATGGTGCCCCTTGGTCACCATCTGCGTCCCCACAATAATATCCACCTCCCGCGCCTCAATCTGCCGCACCAGCACGCCCAGTTGTTTGGG
>RFNJ01000045.1 GCA_009927255.1 Pseudomonadota bacterium
GCCAGCCACTATGCTGGCTTCGGGGCGCCCAGCCTGAGCCCGGGGTTACAAAAAACTCAACTCAACAATAGGTTAAAACCAAAGGCCCACAAGGCCTCTTCCCATGTGCCATATAATCAGTTAAAAAGCCCCCATGAAATTCACCCTCCTCACCCCCAGCCAGCAACTTGCCGAAACCGAAGCCGCCAGCATCACCATCCCTGGCGAAAGCGGCCAGTTCGGCGTCCTCCCCGGCCACATGCCGCTGGTCAGCACGCTGCAAAAGGGCGGCCACGTCAGCGTCACCACCCCCCAAGGCCAAACTCAAACCTTCACCGTCACCGGCGGAGTAGTCGAAGTCACCCCCACCCAAACCACCATCTTGGCCGAATCTGCCGAAATCTCAACCCAAGCCGCCTAAATGGCCCCCACCCGCCTACTCTGGCCGGATGTCACCAAGGGCCTCGCCATCATTCTCATCGTCTTGGGCCACGTGCTGCGCGGCCTCCAAAGCGCCAACCTCCTCCCCGCCAACTTTCCGTTCCAGTTGATAGACACCCTCATCTACACCATCCACGTGCCGGTGTTTTTCTTTATCTCCGGCTATTTCCTCACCCTCGCCGCCAGCCAAAGCTGGCCCCAGTTCCTTAAAAATAAACTGCTATGGATAGCCCTGCCCTACCTGCTCTGGTCAGCCCTCCAAGGCAGTGTCGGCGTGCTCCTCGCTGGCAGCACCAACCACACCGTCACGTGGCAGCACGTGCTGGCCACCCCATGGTATCCCTTGGGCCAGTTCTGGTTCCTCCACGCCCTGCTAGTGCTGCAACTGCTGTTGTTCGCCCTCCGTAAAACCCCCCTCAGCTTCCTCTGGCTGCTCGCCATCGCGGGCTGGCTGTTCGGCCACGCATTCGGCTGGCGGCTCGATGGCTCCAACCTCAGCTGGCCGTTCTACGCCATCTTCCTGCTGGCCGGATACCACTGCAAGCAACTCACCCCCCTCCTCACCACAAAAATCACCCCCATTCGCCACCCCCTCATCATCACCTTAATCCCCATCGTGCTCTTTATCATCACCGAAGCCACCCTGCTCCAAAGCGGCATCCGCTACGGCTCACCATGGCTGCTGGCGGGGAACATCACCGCCATCGCCGCCATGCTCGCCCTCGGCCACCTGCTCAGCCAGCCCGTGCGTTGGCTAAGCCACCTCACCCGCTTCCTGCAATGGGCAGGCCAAGGCTCCATGGCCATTTTGGTGATGCACATCCTCGCCACCGCTGGCACCCGCATCATCCTCGAAAAACTCGCTCCCCTCCTCACCATCACCCCCACCCCAACCCTCCACATCGTGGCCGGAACCTTGGTCGGCACCCTCGCCCCCCTCCTCGCCCTCACAGTCCTGAAAAAGCTCAACCTAAACCCCCTCCTCGGCCTCCGCTAAAACGTTATATACACATTACCCACAATCTGTTAAATTCACCCCGCGCGGCATCTCTAAGCATTCCTCTCAACCTTGGCAAACAGGAGTCATCCATGCCAAAAACTGTCTTAAAGCCTCGTGTTATCATGGAGCCGGTTCGCGTCCCCTGTGGGGTCGCCGCCGATATCTTCCGTGAAGCCTACGACCTCGCCAGCCACGCCACCCGCGGGCATTTCACCATGCCCGAGCGTGCAACGCTGCAAGCACGTATCGACCGCGCGGAAGGCATCTCCCACCAATGGAGTTTCCCTGCATTGCAGAAGCCATGGGAGCAACTGCGCGCCAGTGTTCAGCTAAGGGTAGAAGCCCTCACGAATCGCGAAGCCAGCCAGCCTCGCGGCAGTGAAGGCCACAACCCCGAATGGTTCAAGTGGCAAGTAGCCCTCACAGCAATCGATGCCTTTATGGCCAACGATCTCGTGCTGTCCGAAGAGCTGCTCAACAAGGCCCGCGCCTACTGGTCTCTCCACGACAAGGCCCGCGTGCCCCGTGGCAAGCGGTTCCACAAGCGCAAGCACCTCGAGCGTGAAAACGCCCGTCTGCGTGCCGAACTGGCCCGCCTGAAGAAATAACAGAAAACGAAGAAGGGGCCCCAAAGGCCCCTTTTTCACGGCTATGCCAACCAAAGCTTGGCTCGCCGGAGCCCGCAGGGCGTAGGCGGCCAAGCGCCTTTACTTCATCCCCATAACAAACCTCCCCACCCGCCCCAGCGCCTCCGTCAACTCAACCGCCTTGCCCGCATAGCTCATCCGAATAGCACCAGCATCGCCAAAAGCCCCCCCCGGCACACACGCCACCTTTTCTTCCGCCAGCAGCGCCTCACAAAACGCCACATCATCGGCAATTTTGCGGCCACCAGCACTGGTTTTGCCAAACAAACCTTTAATCTGAGGAAAAACATAAAACGCTCCCTCCGGCTTCGGGCACGGTAACTTCATCGCCGCCAGCGCCACTAGCGTCTCATCGCGCTGTTTCACCAACCGCGTGCGCTGAGTCTCCAAAAACTCCTGCGGGCCACTCAAAGCCGCCGCCGCCGCCGCCATTGGCACGGCGGGCAGATTGGTAAAGCTCTGACTGGTCAAAGTCAGTAAGCTATCAATCACCACTTTCGGCGCCGCCACCATCCCCACCCGCCAGCCCGGCATGCCATAGGTCTTGCTCACGCTCTGCACAACAATCAGCCGCTGCTTCAGTTCAGGGTGCTTATCCAGCAACTGCGCCGCCCGCCCCCCCTTGCCATCCGCGCCGCCATCAAACACCAGCATGTCATAAATATCATCACTAATCACCCACACATCCGGCCGCTGCGCCAAAACCGCGCCAATCGCCGCCACTTCATCCGCGGTATAAAGCATCCCCGTCGGGTTACTCGGATTATTAAACAATACAATCTTGGTCTTGGGCGTCAGCGCCGCCGCCAACTGCTCGGCACTCAGCTTATACCCATGCGCGGCGTCCGCCGCTGGCATCACCGGCACCCCCCCCACAATTTTGACCATTTCCGGATAACTCGCCCAGTAAGGCGCGGGCACCACCACCTCATCGCCTTCATCTACCAAGGCCAGCAGCAGATTAAACAACGCGCCCTTGCCCCCCACCTGCGCACACACTTCGTTCTCGGCATAATCAAACCCGCGCTGGCGCATGCTGGCTACAAAAGCCTTCACCAACTCAGGGCTGCCCCGCCCCGCCAAATAATCGCCATTGTCGGCATCCACCGCCGCCTTGGCCGCATCATAAACATGCTTGGGCGGCAAAAACCCCGGCACGCCAATGCTCAAACTCAGCACATTTTCACCCTTGGCTTTCAGCTCCCGCGCCGCATTCGCCACCTTAATAATCGGGCTCGCCTGCACCACACTCATCCGCTTGGCTAAATTCAAACTCATCGTCATACCTTCCATTTTTTTGCAACGTGCTATCCAAGCACTTCCCGCAACGCACCGCAACCATCTTCCCAAGCACTGCACAACGGCGTATAACCACACCATTATTTTAACAAACAAAAGCTAAAAGCATGCAACACATCGAATCCACCCCCGCCTTCGTCCAAACCACTTTCAGCAAGATTGCCAACAATCTCAAAGTCATCCGTAAGCGGTTGCAGCGCCCTCTCACTCTCACCGAAAAAATCCTCTACGGCCACCTCCACAACCCCGAGTCCGCCGAGCTCAACCGCGGCGAAAGCTACATCGAATTGCACCCTGATAGAGTTATTTTGCAAGACGCCACCGCCCAAATGGCCATCCTCCAATTCATGCAAGCGCAAAAAAACGAAGCCGCCGTGCCCGTCACCGTCCATTGCGACCACCTCATCCGCGCCTATCAGGGCGCCAAGGCGGACATGAAAACCGCCAACACCGAAAACGAAGAAGTCTATAAGTTTCTGAACGATGCCAGCCAACGCTACGGCTTCGGCTTCTGGAAACCCGGCGCCGGCATCATCCACCAAGTCGCGCTGGAACAATACGCCTTCCCCGGCATGATGATGATCGGCACCGACAGCCACACCCCCAACGGCGGGGGCCTCGGCAGCTTCGCCAGCGGCGTCGGCGGTGCCGATGCGGTCGACGTCATGGTCGGCCTGCCATGGGAAGTCCTCCACCCCTACATCGTCGGTGTCAAACTCACCGGCCAACTGCAAGGCTGGGCCGCACCGAAGGACGTCATCCAAAAGCTACTGCACATCCTCACCTGCGAAGGCGGCACCAACCGCGTGATCGAATATTTCGGCGAAGGCTGCCAAACCATCAGCGCCACCGGCAAAGCCACCATCTGCAATATGGGGGCCGAACTCGGCGCCACCACCAGCATCTTTCCGTATGATGAGCGGATGGACACCTACCTCAAAGTCACCAACCGCACCAATCTGCTCCAACACCTCCACAACTTCCGCGAAAACTTGGTCGCCGACCCCGAAACCGCCAAAGCCCCCGAAGACTACTACGATTTGGTCATCGAAATTAACCTCAGCGAACTCGAGCCCAGCCTCGTCGGCCCGCACAGCCCGGATGCCTTCGCCAAGGCCTCGGAAATGCCCAGCCACCTCACCAGCCAACGGGTGAAAGACCTCAATAAAGGCCAGCCCGCCCCCGCCAACCTCACCTTCGCGCTGATTGGCAGCTGCACCAACAGCAGCTACGAAGACATGGGCCGGATTTCGCTGATTGCCGACCAACTGCTCGAACACGGCGTCAAGCTCAAATGCCCCCTGATGGTCACACCGGGCAGCGAGCAAGTCCACGCCACCATCAAGCGCGACGGCCAACTGGAAAAACTTGAAAAACTCGGTGCCACCGTCCTCGCCAACGCCTGCGGCCCCTGCATCGGCCAATGGCAGCGAGACGACGTCAAGGAAGGCACGCTCAACAGCATTATCAGCAGCTACAACCGCAACTTCCCCAAACGCAACGACGGCTTCGCCAGCACCTGCAGCTTTATTGCTAGCCCCGAAACCGTCCTCGCCTACGCCGTGTTTGGCCGCCTGGATGTGGACCCCTTCACCACCCCCATCACCGGCGCCAACGGCAAAACCTTCACTCTCAAAGCCCCCACCGAAGTCGCCGAAGTCCCAAGCAAGGGCTTTGTGCCAGATGAAGTCGGCTACCAAGGCCCCAGCCACAAACCCGGCCCCGAAGTCAAGGTCAACCCAACCTCCGACCGCCTGCAAATCCTCCGCCCGTTCGATAAATGGAACGGCCAAGATTACGGCAACTTACCCCTGCTTATTAAAGCCAAAGGTAAATGCACAACAGACCACATTAGCCCCGCTGGCCCATGGCTCAAGTATCGCGGGCACCTCGATAACATCTCCAACAACATGTATCTCGGCGTCATCAACGCCTTCACCGGCGCTGCTGGCAAAGTTATGTGGGAAGGCAAAGAAGTCGGCCCCGCCGACAAAGCCCGCGCATTGAAGGCCAAAAATCAGGGATGGGTGTTTGTCGGCGATCAAAACGTCGGCGAAGGCAGTAGCCGCGAACACGCCGCCATGTGCCCGCGCTGGCTCGGCTGCCGCGTCGCCATCGCCCGCAGCTTCGCGCGCATCCACCAGTCCAACCTGAAAAAACAAGGCATCCTCCCCCTCACCTTCGCCAACCCCAAGGACTACGACCTCATCGAGGCAACGGATACCCTCAGCTTCCACAACCTGGCCAAACTCCAACCCGGCCAGCCAGTCGAATGCACCATCACCCACGCCGACGGCGCCACGATAAAAATCAAGCTCAACCACACCTTTAACCAAGAGCAAATCGCCTGGTTCAAAGCCGGCAGCGCCCTCAACGCATTAAACGCTAAGGCCGCCTAAAAAAACCAAATAAAGCCCCCAAACCAGGGGCCTCCGTGCCGGAAGGATGATGGGCCGAAATTGCCACTACGCAATTTCGGGGTGCCCATCACCTATCC